>JAAZKI010000574.1 GCA_012799905.1 Lentisphaerota bacterium
CCGAGACTAAAGCCAACCCATTGGCCATTCGCACAAAAAAAAGTTTCTGTAACAGCAAAACAAAAACTGCAGGTCTAACGGAAGATTAAGCTCTTACCCTAGGTCCCAACTTCAGGACGCGACCAAAGTTTTGAAAAGGCCATCAGCCCAGATTCACCCCAGCGGAATCCAGATAATCTTGGGGCGGAGAGAGGCTTCGAGGGTGACGGCGTCGTTAGCGTTGCCGGAACTCCGCCAGGAAATGACGGTGAGGCCGGGCGAAATCCGCTCGAATATAAGCCGTAGGCCAAGTCGCGTATCGTGATAAGATAGTAGGGCGCCAATTTGGCCAACCGGCGCCGAGGTCGGTGCAAAATATACGCGTGGGCCGTCGAGGTGTTGGAGTTGTTGGCTGTCAGTTTTGCGCCTTGGGGCGCTGGCAGCGAGCGATGCAAGCGGCACGGCACCATCTTGGCACGCCGGTTCACTGGCGGCAAGCGCAAAATGCGTGAGATTGGCGCCGTCGGCGTGGGCAGAGTGGATCTGGCCGCGAAGGAATGCATTGCGGGTTGGGAGTTTGGGCGGCAAAACTAATGCGGCTGGCGAGAGACGCGATATGATGTTGGCGGCGCCGCGGGTGTCGCTGTTGGCGACCGGGAGGTAAAGCGTTCCGACGCGATGATGGCCGCGAGCAGCAAGGGCGGTGATGAGAGCCCGGGCAGAGGAGCGTCCGCCAGGGTAGAGTACGGTGGGCGCACGGCTGTCGGCGGTGAATAGGCAGACGGCAGGGGGAGCGCCGTCGTCGCCTTGGCAGATGAGAAGTGCAGGCGGCTTGGCGCGGCGGTTGCCAGCGGTGGCGGCAACGAGGCAGACGGCAAGCCCGAGGGCGGCAGCCCAGCGCATGAGGCGGGAACGTGCAGCCCGCAGGGCGAGGAGCAGGACGTGGAAGAGCAGCGCCCAGGCAAAGGACGGCATTGGGAAGAGCGGGGCAAGGCTGGGTTGACTGCCGAATTGGCCTAAGCCGGTCAGGATGTCCATGAGACATTCGATGATTTTAGCGAGAATATTGGAAAGCGGTGGATACACAGCGGCAGCGAGGCATTTGGGCGCTGCGAACATGATGAGGCACCAGGCGACCGGAATGAGCAGGGTGTTGACGAGGACGGCGCCAAGGGTGAGTAGGCCGTTGCAATAGAGGTTCAAACCTGCACTGCCGATCCAGGCGAGGCAGGAGGTGCCGACTGCGCCTACGAGCCAGCGTCCAGACCATTGTCGCCAGCGGCGCTGATGGTCATGCGGCAGCCAAAAGACTTTTTCATGGAGAGCGTCGTTGATGTGACCGATGGGCTGCCAGCCATAGAGAAGGACGGCAACAAGCGTGAAGGAATAGACGAACCCGAGATTGGTGAGAAAAAAAGGATTGACGAGGAGCAAAACAAGGCCGGAAAAGGCGAGGGCGTTGGTCGATGCCGTCGGCCGAAAGCGGATGATGGCGAGGGAGACAGCAAAGGCCATCCAGAAAGACCGCGCAGCCGAAGGAGCACTGCCGACGAGGATGATGTACGCACCGAGCAGAGGCATGAGAATGACCCAACGCAGTCGAAATGGCACCATGATAGATTGCAGAAAGGCGAGCGCAAAAGTGAGGATGGTGCCGACGTGCAGGCCAGAGATGGAAAAGATGTGTATGGTGGCAGAGCGGACAAAGGCCTCGCGCAGGTGTCGTGGCATGGCGCCTTGGCCGCCGAGAAGCATGGTCTGGTACATGCCGGCAGAGGCGGAATCGGTGAAGCCGTGCGTGAGGAGGCGAGCCAAAACACCGCGCCGCTCAAGGAACCAGCGCCAAGGACGTCGCCAGCCGGAAGCGGGAGAAACAGCGAGAAATTTCTGGACGAGGAAAAGGCGGTGGATGCCGAGGCTGCGGAGATGACGTCCGTAGGAATGGCTGCTCAAATGCTCTTCTTGGGACGCCGGCAGCCGGAGGAAGACGCCTTCCATGAGGAGGTTGTCGCCATGACGCAAGATCGGGAGTTGGGGAGCTGCCTGGGAACGAGAGGATGATTTGCCCCGGGGCAGGCGAAGCAGGACTTTCCCGCGACAGGGATGCCAGGAGCCGTCAAGGCGGATGGCTTGAATGGCGATGACTTCATGGCTGGGCGCGACGGCGGACGCGGCAGAATCAGAAGCAGCGGCGGGCGCAGGAGAGGGGTTGCTAATGACGACGGCGCGGATGACAGCAGCACATTCGGCGCGTGGAAGAAGTCGCAGGTAGGTCTGCCAGGGCGCTGACCGGCAGGCGGCGCCCCAGGCGAGGCCGAAGACAGGCAGCCAGAGGACGAGTAGAAAACGTCGGCCCTGCCAAGCAATGGCGAGAATTAGTCCGGCAAGTAGAAAAAGCCAGCGGAGAGCGGTGGAGGCTTCGAGCACAGGGCCAGCCAGGCCGCTGGCATACAGCAACAGCACCGGCAAGGCCGGAGTGATGGCGAAATGCCGACGTAAACGAAGAATGCAGGAGGAAATGGCTGACACGGACCGGCAAAGAAAAAAAGGAGAATAGCGAGAAAAGAGCCGTCGCGGCAAGGCGCAGACAGCAAAAATAAATGTTTGATTGTGGGGTAATGTAAAGCGAGGGCATGGTGGTGTAAACAGCTGAAATGAAGAATCTTATAATTTTGTGCGTGGGTGGGAATCTGGATGACTGGAGGGATAGGTGCGGTGGGCTTTTTTTAGGGGCGAGGGGCTTTTGTTTAGGGGCGAGGTGCGAGGGGCGAGGGGCTTTGTTTAGGGGCGAGGGGCGAGGGGCTTTTTTTTAGGGGCGAGGGGCGAGGGGCGAGGGGCGAGGGGCGATTGGCGTTTGGTCTAGACGAAGCGCATCCACATGATGTCGATGTATGCCAGGGAGAGTGGCACGGGGTCGAACCAGAGTTCGTTGACCATGCCGCGCCAGTGCGGATTGGCGGTGAGGTCAAGGGCGTAGTCGTGCCATTGGCCATCAGGGATGACGGCGGTTTTGGCGGTGGGGTCTTCGGTGATGACAAAGTCCTTGGAGAAGATCGGCAGTTCCGGCGTGCCCCAGTAAAGCTTGGTCTCTTCGCCGCCTTTGGGCGGGTTGTCGGCGCAGGGGATGACGCGCATGCGGAACTGGAAAGATTTGACATTCGCGGCGGCAAAAGGCGTGATGCGGGTGCGGATGGCGGGCGCTTTCACGCCAGAGCGGAAGAAACGCATCGCGCTGTCGACGGTCTTCATGTAGGCCGTGCCGTAGGGATGGCGGTACCAGCCCTGCATGTCGTTGCTGAAATCCCAGGCGGTTTGCGCCAGGTGCGGCATTTTGGGATAGTCGTAGGGGCCGAGGCCGATGTCCTCTGGGGTGATGTTCGGTGGCCAACCTTGGGCAGGCTTGTCGCAGAAGACATCGCGCAGGGCGTCGTACATGGCGAAGCCGTATTCCTGGTTCGGTTCGATGTAGCTGCCTTCCTGCCATTCGTTGAGCGGGGCAATGATGATGCGTTTGAAGCCCTTGGCCTCGCAGAATGAACGGCATGACTCGCAGATGCTGCGGAATTTTTCCGGAGTGCGGTCTTTGATAATGCGCGCATGCTGGAAGGAGCGCGGCACGTCGTTCCAGCCGGTAGGCACCAACGGCCAGAGTGGGAATTGGGGATCGCGTGAGGTCATTTCCCACCACTTGGGGATGGCTTTGACAACGCAGTCGTAGGAGAAGTGAGTCGGAGTGTCGCATGGTTTGGCGGCTTCCGGCGCCAAGCTGTAGCCCAGAGTGCCGAAGTTGTAGATCATCTGCGCTTCGTAGCCGCATGATTTGGCGAGATCGACCTTTTTTGGGTCGTAGTCCCGGGCGCGATACATGTCAATGAAATAAATATCGGGGAGGCCAGCTTCGCGGACGAGTTTATTGGAGATTTCGAGTGCGCGTTTGACGCCTTCGCCAGGTTGGAGGGTTTCGCCTTTTTTAGCGGCTTCGCGGATAAAGTCACGATCGAGGTTTTCGATGGCCCAGATGACGATGACGGGACGGTTGTCAATGCGGTAGTATTCCGGGGTCTTGAGATAGTTGTCGATCCAGAACTTAGTGACTGCGATTTGGTCTTCGGTGGAGTGGGCGCCGACCTCGTTATGGTTGGCCCACATCATGTACCACTTGAGGTATTTGCGATAGCGGGCGCGATAGTAGCCCTTGACCCAGTGGTCGAGGCGCTGTACGCCGCGGTTCCAGTACCAGTCGACGCAGAAGCTGGAGATGCCGTGTTCGACAGCCCACTTGATCTGCCAGTCAATGACCTCGGGGTTGCCCTCGTCGTACCAGCCCAGGAGCGGTTTGATGTGGGGAAGGGTCTGCTCAACCTGATCCCACTCGGCCATCTGCTCCGTGCCGGGATAATAGAAAGCGGAAATCTCAATTGGCCCAAACTGCGGCTGAGGCTCTGGGACGTATTTTTTGCTGGCGATGGACATGAAAAACCTTCCTTCCTGTGCGCGGTGGCGGGGGCTGTCGGGTATGATTCGCAAAAGCGGCGCTGAAACCTAGGTGAATATAACGGTGCGATGTCGGGCTGGAACTATGTGTCAGCATTTTTTATCGGCAGGTTATGTTGATTATGACGTCGTGTTTTGCCGTTGCTCGGCGTCATTCCATGCCTTGGCGGTAGCGTTGCGGGGCGACGCCGCAGTGTTTTTTGAACAGGCGACTGAAATAGGCCGGGTCGCCAAAGCCGAGCTGGTCGGCGATTTCCGCAATGCTGCGGCGATCAAATTCGAGGAGCAACTTAGCACGTTCGAGTTTATTGGCGATGCGGAACGCGGTCGGCGCCATGCCGGCGTAGGCGTGGAAGAGCTGGCGGAATTTACTGACGCTGACATGGCACATTGCTGCGAGTTCGCGGACGGATTTGTCCTGGTTCAGCTCTTTCTCCAGATACTGTATGGCCGGGGCGATATCGGCGAAAGGGCCGCTGGCCATGACGTGGTGTCTTTCCTGGCTGCAGAGGACGGCGAAGAGCTGGTAGAGGCAGGATTTTGTGCGGAGCAGGTCAGGGAAGGGCTGATGCCAGATTTCCGCCAGGGTCAGAAAAAGCCGGCGTGTTTCCTGGCTCGGGGGGAAATGGCGCAGTTCTTCGGACAGGCCGAAGGGCGTGCCGTCATCGAGACGGAGGGTGAAATTGCAGACGATGGTCGTTGCCGGCTCCTTAGCGCCTGGGAGACCGGCCGGAATGAAATCTGTGTGGTATTCCGAACCCAGGGGCAGGTACACGACGTCGCCGGGGTCGCAGCGGAAGTTGCGTCCGTCCGGCAATCGGTATTGGCCGTGGCAGTTGTGGTAAAAGAGCAGTCCGGCCAGACGTCGCGGCGAACCCAGGCCGCTATGCATGCGGCGCGATGTCCACAGCTGGCGGGCGACGCGCAAATCCGTGAGCGCAAAGGACTCGCGGCTGAGTTGTTCTACAGGAATGATCCGCATGGCTGAATCGCGTTTTTAAATGCGTTTTTGGCGAAAAGTCCAAGAAATATAACGAATTGGTCATGTCGCAAGTAGATAATGGCTCTTATATTAGTTGCCGTTTATCCAAATGTCAAGAACCTTGGTGAATGACTAACCGCTGCAAGCAAGGAGTGGCCATGTTGAACAGTGAGGACATCAAGAAAATTGCCTTGAAAGCCGGCGCGGACGTGGTGGGCATTGCGCCTATTGAGCGATTTGCGGGATTTCCGGCAGACCGCGACCCGCTTTATGTCATGCCGGAGGCCAAGTCAATGATTGTGATTGGGCATCGGATTATGCGTGGGTCTCTGCGCGGCACGGAAGAAGGCACCTTCTTGAGTCACTTCCCGGCCATGGGCGAGGGCTATCTCAACATGGACATCATCCCGCTGACGGCGCGGCAAGTCTCGCGGGCCATCGAGGACGAGGGCTACGAGGCGATGCCGATCGGCAATTCCTGCCGCTGGGCGGCGACGTCCACCAAGGGCTTGACCCTGGCCGAGAAGGCGGTCTGGCGCGCCAATGACTCTGTGCCGGTGCGGCCGGGGCAACCAGCGCCCGACGTCTATATCGACACCGTCCTGGCAGCCTACCTGGCCGGCTTGGGCGACATTGGCTACAGCGGTACGCTGCTCAACCCCGTTTACGGCCCGCGCCTGCGCTTTGGCTGCGTGCTGACCGAGATGGAGCTGACGGCCGACCCGGTGATGGCGCCGGGCACGCTCTGCAATCGCTGTATGGCCTGCGTGCGGGAATGCCCTGGTCAAGCCATCTCGGCGACAAAGACAATCAAGATGACTTTGGACGGCAACGAGATTGAATGCGGCGAGCGTGACGAGGAGGCGTGCAGCCTGGCCTCGGTTGGCGCGGAAAAGACCCGCGAGGGCGAAACAGGATGCTATCTCGACAGCATCCCAGCCTACAAAGGTCGCTACAAGCCATCAGCCATATCGCCCTTCCGGCGGAAGCTCGGGCCGATTTTCACGGACGGCGAGTCCATTTGCGCTGGCAAGGGCTGCATCCGCGCCTGCATGGTCTCCCTGGAGGAACGCGATGTCCTGGCAAACAAATTTGACACGCCCTTCCGTCGGCGTGAGCAGTGGTCGGTGGACTGGGACGGCTACAATTCTGGGCGTTTGAAGAATGACGAGTTGCCGCCGAACGCCGTGAAGCCGCGCGAGAAGGATCGCACTACTATTGACATTGACGAATAAGGCGCGAAAGGAGGCTGACGGTCTTATGATAGATGCAAAAACCATCAAGCAGGTCGCGCTGGAAGCCGGCGCGGATGAAGTCGGCATTGCGCCGATGGCCTTGTGGGAAGGTGCGCCGAAGCAAATGGACCCGCGCTACGCCATGCCTCGCGCCAAGTCCATGATTGTTATGACCCACCGCATTATGCGCGGGTCGCTGCGCGGCATTGAAGAGGGCACTTACTTTAGCAGCTATTCTGCCATGGGCTATGGTTACATCAACCAGAAAGTCTTTCCGTGGACGGCGCGCGAGGTTGCGCGCGCCCTGGAAAACGAAGGCTACGAAAGCATGCCGTTGGCATACCATTTCTACGGCGGCGCCATCAATACCAACGACGGCAAGACCTGGAAAGGAACAGATGGCTTTTCAGTGCCGGTGCGCGAAGGTCTGCCCCGTGCTGACGTGTACATGAGCATGCGCATCGCGGCCTTCCTTGCCGGCCTCGGTGAAATCGGCTACAGCAAGGTCTTCCTCAGCAAGAAGTTCGGTCCGCGCGTACGCATTGCCTGCGTGTTCACGGACATGGAGCTCGAACCCGATCCAATCATACCGCCCGGCACGCTGTGCAATCGCTGCATGGCCTGCGTCAGGCAATGTCCCGGTCAGGTCATTTCCGCGACCAAGACCGTGAAAATTAACGTGGCCGGCTATGACCTTGAGTGGGCTGAGTTGAATGAGCCTGGCTGCAACAAGGCCTTTGTCGGCGCTCAAGTTATCAGCGGTGAGGACGATCCGGCTGATGGCGACTATCTTAGGTCGCCGGGCTTCAAACCGTCGTTCATTTCGCCTTTCAAGCACAAGCCTGAGACCATCCACGTCACTGGCCAGGCTATTTGCGGTGGGCGCGGTTGCATGCGCGCCTGCATGATCTCACTCGAAAGCCGCGGTGTCCTTGAAAATAAGTTCAAGAACAAATTCCGCCGTCGTCCAGCCTGGACAGTCGATTGGGCAAAGGTCAATGAGCAGGAGGAGGCTTAGACGAGGGGCGAATTCCGGCACTAAAGTGCCGGCACTGGACGGAGGCACGTATACAGGCGGGCACAGCGTATACTGCAAGCTGAAGCTTGAACTACGTACAGCAAACTAAAGTTTGAACTACATGCTCGTGCAAGCGAGGTACATACAGCAAACTGAAGCTTGAACTGCGTACGGCAGCCTAAAGGCTGTACTACCTACTGCAAGCTGAAGCTTGGGTTACGTACAGCAAACTAAAGTTTGAACTACATGCTCCTGCAAGCGAGGTACATACTGCAAGCTGAAGTTTGAACTACGTGCGGCAGGCGTCCGGCTGCTATGTCTTTTCGGATGCGTTTTTATTTTTGCTGTGGGGTGTTGCGCAGGATTCTGGCGACGAGTGTAGTCAGGGGGATGAGGAGCAGGAAGTGGCATGCTCCGAACCAGAAGACGGCGCGGGTCGACCAGGCGCTGGCAATGATGCCGCCAAGGCAGGGGCCGACGGTCATGCCAATGGATTTGGCGGTGTGATCAAGGCCGAACATGGCGCCTTTGCGATTGCCTGGGGTGATTTGGGCTATCCAGGTGTTGTTAATTGGGTCAAAGGCCGCGGCGAAGAGCATCAGGGCGAAGCGCAAGGGGATGAGCGCGGGGAGAGTAGTGCACATGCCGATGGCGGCAAGGGCAAGAGCAGCGCCGAGGGCGACGACGCAAATGAGGTTGTGGGGGCGCCAGCGGTCGATAATCATGCCGCCGCAGACGCCGGCGATGATGGCGCCAAAGCCGCCAGCAGCGTTGATGACGCCGGACCAGCGCGAAGCGCCTTCCAGGCCGCCATGGAGCTCCTGGATATAAATGGGCAGGATGCCGCCGTCTAGACGACGGCCGATGCCTATCCAGACGACCAGGAGCAAGATCAGTGTGCCGGGGCCGAGGGCGCGCCAGCGTTCGCTAAAAGAGAGTTTCCGCTTACTGGATTTTTTGGGCGCTCGCTGGAAATTTTCTTTAACAAAGGCAGTGGCGAGCATTCCGGCGAATCCTAGGAGTATACCGGAGATGATAAAGGTA
>JAAZKI010000482.1 GCA_012799905.1 Lentisphaerota bacterium
CGGCCTTCAACCTTGGGCAATGAAGTTTCTTCTGGACTACATGCTGCTCTGCGGTGTCAATACATTCGTCTTCAGCAACATCCCGCTTGAAAAGAAAAAAGGCAGCATTGAAGGATGCCGTCCTCGTTTCGGCGAAATGGACCCGCTCTGGCCATATTACGGCCAATGGCACCAATACATCACCCGGATGTCCTGGCTTATGTTCCAGGGAACTGCTGTCGTCCCGGTCGCCGTATACTTTGATATGCGCTCATTGTGGCTCGGAACGCGCGAAACAGAATACGCCATCATCCGCAATCTCAAAGTCTCCGACCGCATTGTCGAGAAGCAATGCGATTTCGACTATATTGATGACGCGCTGCTCCGGGGCGCTAAAGTCGTGAAGGGCGTCATGAAGGCCGGCAAGGCATCATACCAGTCAATTGTAATTCCTGGGACTGGGCGGATGCCGCAAGACGTCCAGGAGAAGCTGGCGAAGTTCCGCCAGGCCGGCCTTCCCGTCTACACCATGAACGAAATCGAAAAGCTCCCTGTCCTGCTGAATGTGACTCCTGCCACGGCTAACCTCCGGGTGCAGAAGCGCGACCTGGGCAATGGCGAGGCGCTCTATTTTGTCCTCAACACATCCGAACAGACCATGGATGTGACGCTCCAGGCAGCCGAGACAGGCCCCCTCTATTGCGCGGACCCGGAACGTGCGGAATTCCATCCTGTGCGCCGGAAGAAGGACGGCTCCTGGCCTTGGCGCTTTGCGCCTTGGTCGTCACAGGCGTTCATCATTGGAAAGCAGAAGGCCACTCCAATGCCAGCCACCCCCGGCAGCGTCGTCCAGGAAGTAACCGGCTGGTTCCTGAAGCCCGTGCGGCAGTTCGACTATAACGCATTTGTCTCAATACCGCAGGAAAAACGCATCAAGGCGGAACTCGGCGACTGGCGTCCCTATCTCGGGGATGACTTCAGCGGCGACGCCTGCTACAGCGCCAGCTTCACGTGCAAGAGTCCAGCGCTGTGCCGTTTTCTTGACCTGGGTGATGTCCGATTCGCGTGCAGCGTCAAGCTGAACGGCGTTGACCTCGGCGCCAGGATGCTCGGCCCATTCGTATTCGAGACCGGAGACGCGCTGAAATCCGGCAAGAACGTCCTGGAGATCACGGTGACTAACACCATTGCCAACGCCGTCTCCACAGACCATGCGCGAGAGGAATGGGCGAAGACCGCCCCGCTGAGCTTCTATGAATGCCTGGTACGCACATTCGAGAAAAGCAGCTACGCCTCCGGCCTCTTTGGCCCAGTATGCATTCGTGAATGAGCGAATAAACTGTCAGCGTCCCAACTTTGGGGCGCTGACAAATTTTTATTCTGTATCTTGGCTACTTTCTGCAATGATAACTTCGTATGGCGCGTTTTTAAATGCCTTGTCAGGCTGGTTCGTGATCACATAGTGAATTTCCTGCAAGGTAAGGATGCGATAACATCCTTTTTGGTTAAATTTGCTATGGTCGCAAAGTAAAATGCGTTTATCCGCGCACTGCACCATTGCCTGGCTGATAACGGCGGAGTCCATATCCTGCGAGAATGCACCGTCGCTGGGAAGAAAGCTGTCACAGCCGAGGATCGCCGCATCGGCACGAAAATTATTGAACATCGAAGCGGACAAGGCGCCGTAAAAATCCAGATTGCTGATTCGGAATAGTCCTCCCACCAGATGGATTTCTATTCCCTCGGTTCCCCCCAAGGTTTCAATCACTGCCAGAGCCGGTGTAATGATTCGCAGGGGTGTTATCTCTTTCAATTTCAACTGGGTTGAAAAATGCCAGCAGGTCGTTCCACTGTCAATAACTATCGTCATCCCGGGTTTGATCAGCTCGGCGGCAGCAGCGGCAATGGCCAGTTTCTCGTCATGCTGTAACATGCTGCGATGCTCGAAGGTACGCATTACCAAGGATTGCTGGACAGCGCAACGAGCCCCGCCAAAGGTGCGCACCAGCAACCCGTTCTTCTCCATGTCCAGCAAATCTCGCCGAATCGTCGCCACTGATGCGCCGGTCAAGCGCACCAGTTCCGCTACACTGACTTCAGGGACATCCTGGAGGTAATTCAAAATTTTCGTCTGTCGACGCAATGGCGCCCGTCCCATGGCAAGTCCTTTGTTCGTTTAATTTATGCACATGAAAAGCCCGAGGGATGCTTCTGTACCCAAAAAACTAATGCGAATTTGTTTGTTTGCAACTCAAAGGCGAGAGTTTCTCTGGAGAGAATGCAAGTGGTCAACCATTGATATTCGTTGTACTACTATCCACCAACTTCTTGTTTTTTGAAAAGATTTTCCTCAAATCAGCGCTTTAGTGTCGCCTTTCCAAGGCTCAGTCTTAGGGTGCATCCACCCCCAGGTTCCGCTTCGCGTCACCTGGGGTTACTCATGGTTGCGCCTCTCCGAGGCTTAGGTTGTGGACGGCAGTCCACCCCAAGTTTATTCCAGCGTCTGCAAAATATCAACTCCCCTGAAAAAGCTCAAAGAATCGAAGAAGCCATGATGAAACATTTGACGACTTTACGGGCGGCCTATCGCAACATCCGTGCAGCTCTTCCCTGGTTGGATTGCTACGTGTCAGACCTTCCCCCGTCTTTCGAGGGCGCTCCCACCACCCCTCCGACAGAGTCCGTCGCTCTTGATTTCACTAGTTCTGTTCCTCGTCTCCTGCGCCAAACTGAGCATAGTTTTGAGGAAATAGCGCAACTGGCTCGGGAAAATCCCCAATTGCCTTATATCATCGTGTCTGGCACCCAGAAATTGCTGTATCACATAGCCCCGC
>JAAZKI010000557.1 GCA_012799905.1 Lentisphaerota bacterium
CCCTAAAAAAGCCCCTCGCCCCTAAAAAAAGCCCCTACCCTCCTCTCAGCCAGCACCAGGCAGTCAGCGTTGCCACCAGCGCAATTGCCACTCCGGCCGCGATAGCCAACGTTATCCATTTAGCTCTGTTCCGGCTGGTCGCCTTGTCCTTTCCGGCCCAGGGCTGTTCTCGGATTTCGTCGGTCGCATTTCCGGCGCTTTGCCGTCCTCGCCGCGCCACCCCTGCCATCGGCCTTCGCGGCGGCAAAGGCTTCAATTTCGGTTTTGGCGGCTCCTTCCCCGGCACTGTCGCCATCGTCACTGATTGTTTGGCGACCTCGCTTCGCTCGCCGCTGCGGGCGAAGTCCACCAGCTCGCCGCCTTGTGCTTCTGGCAACGGCGCGGTCAAATCAATCACCACTGCCTCGGGTCGACGCCGCGCCTCCCGTAACGCATCGCTGTCAGGCGGACAAAACCGCCAGTGGCACTTCACCCCAGCCGTCAAAGCCGTGAAGTACGTATTAAACGTCACCTGCCAGCGCCTTTCAACTGGCAGCAGCGACAGCGCCTCGTGCACCAGCTCCGCCGTTGGCACCGGTCGCAACGGGTCAAAAACCAAGTACGCCACGCCTTTCGGATCAGCCAAAAAACTCTCCGCCAAAACCCCAGCCCAGCCGGCATCGCCCGTGACCGTCTGCCAAGCCGTCGCCACCCCGACCGGCGCTGGAGCTGACGCCAGCTTCAGCGGCTCAGACAGCACCTCTGGACGAATCTCCCAGTCGGCCTCCCGAAACAACCCGGGACGCAGAAACAACGAGGCCGGCCCGTCCGGATGCTCCTGAATTTCCGCCCGCTCCAATGCCACCAGGGAGGCCAATTTGTTTGAACGGCCCGTGTAATCGCGGCCATTGTGGCAAATCCGGCTCAGGATGTGGTACGTCTTGCCGCCATTAACCAGCGTGCAGTGCGCGTGCGACACCGGGTTCTCCGACGCCTGCTCCGCATATTCCGGAAAATACGGCTTGTAGGCGCAGAGCTTCTCCATCTGGCTGCTCAAGGCGGCAGGCAGCCCCTGGGTGCAGGCGACAACGCAAAAGCCGGAACTGCCCGGCCGCACCCCAGCCGGTGATGATGTGTAGACGAACTCGTAGGCCATACGCGCCTTAATGCCCTCGCCCGCCGCTCATTTTCACAGCGGAATGTACGGCTGGTAAATCAGCCGTTCGTACTTGACTTGACCATTGAAATACGGCGCCGCATAATCAGCATGAAACACAAACAACGTCGGCCCGCGCATCACCAGCGGCGTGTCAAACTGCAACAGGTTAGGACTGCAATTATACTTCCGACACGGCTTCCCGCATGACTTGTCCTTGACAATGAACATCCGGGTCAAATCCAGCGTCCCGGCTGTTGGGCAATTCCTCGCCGTCGCGATGAAGCCCCAGGGATAATAGAATCCCAGCTGCAAATTCCACCCGTCCTCCGGGCGTTCCACGCCTTGCGGCGTTATGTCCATGTCAATGCCGCGCACTCCCCAGGCATGCAGATGCGGCAGATAATCGGGATTCGATATATTGACATCACGATACGCTTCAATCTGATTGCGCCGCAGCTCTTCGAAATCCAAATTGATGCTGTCCCGCGAAATCGGCAGTTCATCCCCGGTTTCTGTGAACAGGTTAAGGCGAGTTTGTTTGTTCAGGATTCGCCCCATGATCGGCACGAAGTCCGGAAAGTCTCGGCGCATCATCCGAAACACGCCCCAGTCGTTGAACACGACCTCGGCCGTCGGCTCCAACTCCGCCAGTTTTTCCAGGTTCCGCCGTGTCACCTCCAAGGACGGCTCTGCCAGGTAGCCGCCGGTGACGTAGGTGAACTGCCAGCCCTGTTGGCGGCTAAAGTAATAAGCCATCTCCACTTCCTCAGGAGGAGGCGTCAAATTCTGGCAGAACTCCTGCCCGAAGTACAAACGGGTGAAATCCAGGCCCTGCTGAGCCATCAGCGGATTCATCCACTTCAATGCAGTGACATTGCCGACGTCGTCAGTCAAATTCGGGTCCAACTGAAATAGCGCCACGCTCAAATAACCGGGGATTTCAGTCAGGTCAACAGCGTGCAGCGCCTGGTCAATTTCGGTCAGTCGCTCGTAATTGGCAAAATATATGGCCAGTTCCATCCTCACGCCTCCGGGACATGGTAGTAGCAGTTATACTTGGCACGGCAGAATTCCGGGCTGTTGATCAGCTCCATGCACATCTCGCGAGTCGGATTCGGATGCTGCATGACCGTGTTCACGATTGTGATGATCCGGCTCTTAATCCCCTCGTCGCCTCGCAGCGGCACCTTCAAAACCTGGATGCCAATGTCACGCATAGGCTTGATCGCGCACAGGCCGCAAGTCTGAAACACAATCCGCGCCAGCTCGCCGTCCAATCCCTCCGTACTGGGCGGAATACTGAAATCCGGGGGCGGCGGGGGCGGCGGTAACTGCCATTCCTGGCGGAACCGATTCAATGGGCTGTCCTCATGCAGCTCAGCCGTCCGCTTATCCCGCATACGCTCCGCGATTTCCTTCCAGTTCTTCGGCAGATGGTTGGTGACCTTGAACGGCGCCGTGATAATGTCCCCACATAGATTCCGCCGTGCGGCGCTGTGCACCGAATGACAGTCCTCGTCATTGAAAAAACATCGGTAGCCGATGATCATAACCTCGTATTCCAAGTCCAAGTCGCTCAACCCGTCCATCATCAGACGCATCTCCCGAATCGTCAGTTTTCGCGGAATGATCAGGCGCCGTATCGGAAAATTGTCGCAAAAAAAGCGCACTGACTCGCTGTTGAAGCACCCGACCCCCGTGCTCAGGTGAATTGGCCGCTCGATTCCCCATGCCTTCATCGAAAACAACAGCGCCGGATCAGCGACGATGTAGCCGTCCGGCTCCATTGTTTCAAACAAGTTGAACTGGTCATGCAGCATTGCCAGCCGCTCTGAGCCGTTATCATGCGCATTGACCGCCAAGTTGATCCGGCCACCATGTTCGTGAACCGTCTGCACGACCTCGCGCAACACCGGCGCCTGCGAATAGTTGTACGGCGCACCCATCGGCCGACGGTTAGGACAGACCTCCCAGCCGTACTTCTCCAGCCATTCCCGAGGAATGAAACCGGCGAAAAACTCCTCTGCCCCACGGCGGATGTACTCAGTGATCATATCCGGAGTGTCAAGACCGCCTAAACCGACATTCATGAACATGGCAACGCCCCTGTTTCAACTAATGAAATAACTCCGCAGCCACGGCCGGCTAACCTCACTTCCGCTTGCCGTGGCACTCCTTGAACGGCTTGCCGCTGCCGCAAAAACACAACGCCTCAATCTGCGCCCCACGCGAAGCCTGAGAACGACGCTCCGGACGAGACGACCCGCGCCCAGTCAGCGGCAGCGACGGAATCGGCGCGTTGTCATCAAGCAGCGTCGCCCGCAGTCGATTGAGTTTCCGCAACATCGCCTTGGCCAGCACTCGCCGAATCTGACGCCACGGGTCATAACGCTCGGTGAACTCAATGACGTCAAACAACCGTCCAAAACCGCCTTCCTGCTCATAGATCGTCAGCAGGCGGTCTTCCAGCGAATAGTACAGCCGCGGCGACTGCTGGCAATCCATCAGCCGGCGGGACATGGCGATCATCTTGGCCTGATAATTGTCCGTCAAATAACATTCTGCCAGGAACAGCTCTCCTGGCATGCGTTCGGGCGGCGGCGCCGTCTGGCTGGTCGGCATGCCGGCATAAATGATCACGCGCCGACGCTCGGGCTTAGCCATAGCCAGCGCTGTGCCCACGTCATCCGCCACCGTCGTCACCGTAAATTCGACCCCGCTCTTACGCAAGGCCTCCTGCATCTCCTTGACGTTTGCCTCTGTCAGGCAGACGATGATCGCATTGCCCTCGCACTTCTGCACGTCCCGCACCACGGCCGCATGCCGCAGAGCCGAAGTGCGGTACGTAAAGGCGCTGAAGCCAATCGCACGGCTGCCGCGTATCCGGCCAATCACCCGGTCCCGCAGCAGCTTATTCACCTCCCCAGCCGTGAAACTGTCCATATAACTATAGCAGCCGCATAGCTCCAAGCCTAATTTCTTCATCTCCTGAACCGCATCAAAAATAGCCGGATTTCCGGCCCAGGCCGGCTGCGGGAGCACGCTCTTGTAAATCAAGCCGCTGGCGCGCGGCACCGAACGTTCATAGAAAATAAGACGATTGCAGTACAGGCAGCAGTCAATCTCAACGAAAAAAACCGGCAAGCCGCCCGGCAACTGCTCTGGATTGCTGCGCAAAATGCTGGCAAAAATATAATGATCGATGATGACAATCTGCGCCTGAAGGCAATCGCTGAACTTCAGGCTGGTGTATTCGCCTAACATGCCGACGGATTTGACGACGATCGAATCCAAATCCCGAAATCGCCGCACTGCCGCCCGAATCAGCACACGGTCGCAGATCGCTGCCAAGCTGATGATGCAGCGCCCCCGCCGCAGAACATGAAACAGCGCTGTCAGCAAGGCCAATTCAATCTGCGGCCCCGACCCCATCTCAGGAATGCCGCCGGTCACTGCCTGCCGCAGCTTCGCCTGGCGCTCCGCCTCCGGCAGCCGCCGCCAATGGCGGAAACAGCCGCTGTCTTCACCCTCGTCCTCAGCCGTAAACCGCTCGGACCACTCGCAAAATGCCGCAGCCAAGGCTCCGCGCTCCATGTCAGGAGCAGCCTTGCGAAGCTTTCGCCATTCTTCTTGTACTGTCATGCACCAATACCTTATGGTTGCTTCACTGTCATAACTACCTGCGATCATCCGCCAACCTTGAAAAAACTACTATAACACCCTTTTGCACTTTTCGCTCAGAACAAAACCACCTTTTTTCAGTAAACTAAACAGCTTACGTGATGCATCAGTTAAAGATTAACCGCCAAGACGCCAAGGACGCCAAGATTTTTTGAGTATGCCGCGCAGCGGTAGAAACGCTAATAGCGCGAAAATTATGGCAACCTAAAGGCTCTACTACGTACGACACCCACCGTTCACCATGTCCACCATGTCCACCATGTCCACCATGTCCACATCCATTTGCACCGTAG
>JAAZKI010000068.1 GCA_012799905.1 Lentisphaerota bacterium
ACGTGCAGGTTGCGGTTGCGGAGATTGCGGCTGCCTCGGAAGGTGTTATAAGTCGTCTCCAGCACTTCCAGGCGACCAAGTCGTTTTAGTTCTGCCGCGAAACTCTGCGGGTGGATGAAGCCCTCGGAGTTGTAGGATATCAGGATGAATTTGGCTGGGCAGCGCTGAATGAGATCGAGCAGGGCCGGTTCGGCCAGTTTGGGCTGATTGTAGCGGCTGCGGTTCCAATTTTTCGGGATGCCGGACACCGGGCTGATGTCCGTCGGCTCTTGGTATTCGACTAACAGGTTGAGCATGAAGTAGTTGGAGCCGTATGGGTGCTGGTTGTAGGGCGGATCGAGATAGCACAGGTCGAGTTCCGGCAGTCCGGGATAGGGGAAGAAGTCATTGGCGTCGCGGCGGGTGACCAGTACCTGGCTGCTAAAGTTAGACAGGACTGGCAAGGGCAGGGTGATGGCGCCGAGAATGCGAGTCAGCGCATGGCGGCCATGTCCACCGAATTGGCCGATGCCTTGCCGGTTTTTGTAGAATCCCTTGAAGACGCCGGCAGTGTTGGCTTTCACGGATGCCTCTGCCAACAGCGGCGCCAGGAAAAGCGCTTGCCAGGACTCCGGCAGGAGAGCGATCTGACGACGGGCGGCATCGAGAAAAAGGGCATTGCGGCGGGAGTAGAAGACGCGTTCGCCGGGTGTGATCCGGTCGTCATCCTGGGGTGCATACAGGCGGGTGATTAGCCCGGGCGACGGATCAGCGGCCATGCCTGCCAGGATGCGTTCATGCCAATGCCGCAATCCGTCCTGGTCAATGTCGCTCTTGTTGCTCAGGTAGCAGCGGTTGGTGATTTCGCTGTAGAGTTCGAGGTCGTTAGCGACCAGGAAGTCGGAGTCGCGTTTCAGAAAGCGAGCCACAATGCCGGAGCCGCTGAACAGATCAGCGCAATGCAGGCGGCTTTTGCCCAGGCGTTGCTTGACGATGTTGACGGCGCGGCCCAGAAACGGCAGCAACGCTCGCTTGTTGCCAAGGTAGGTGATGATCTGCTCGCGCAGATAAGCCGGGTTTTCAAGATTGTCCGGATGGGAAGACAGATCAGACTCCGAGGGTGATTGCATACACACGGCGAGGGAGAAAGAGCAAAAGGGCGGAAGTGAACAGAAGGGAACTTGCTATGGCGGCGGTCGTACCGCGGCTGCGGCGTCTTTACCATCTCCGGAAGGTCTGCCGCCTGGGCATAGTCGGGTTGTTGAGGTTAAAGTTGGTTCGGACGATGTCTTCCATCGGCAGTTCGCGGATAAACCGGCTTGGCTGACGTTCCCAGCCGCCGTCCCAGCTGGCGCGGGCGCGGGCATTGAGCAGGGCGACTTCTTCGCGGCCGCGGGTAATGCCGACGAAGAACAGCCGTCGTTCCTCCTCAATCTGATCGGGGTCAGCGACGGTGTTGGCGTGCGGCAAGTAGTCTTCTTCGACGCCCGCGATGAAGACATAGGGGAATTCAAGGCCTTTGGCGCAATGCAGGGTCATCAGGACTACGGTGTCGCGGTCAGGATCATGGGCGTCAACATCAGCCACGAGGGCGATGTCCTGGAGAAATTCATTCAGTCCGGCCTCTTCGTGCTCGCGTTCGTAAAGGATTGCGTTGGTGATCATTTCCTGGAGATTTTCCAGGCGGGCTTCGGGGGGGCCTTCGCGGTCATACGCATGGTGGGTGAAGTCGGCGAAGTCATGGACAGCGGCGACGGCATGGCCGACGGGCGTGCAGGGCAGATCGTTCAGCTGGCGGCACCAGTTGGCGAAGTCGAGCACCTTGGCGCCTTTTTTCTTCCAGCGCTGGGCAAAATCAGGTTGGCAGAGCAGGGTGAAGGACTCCATGCCGTGTTCGCGGGCGCATTGCTCAATAGCGGCGAGGGTCTTGGGGCCGACACCGCCTCGGTAGGCGGCGACGCGTTCGAGGCTGATGCGGTCAGCAGGATTGACTTTCAGGCGGAGGAAGGCGAGCAAGTCCTTGATTTCGCGGCGGGCGTAGAAGCGCAGTCCGCCGATGATTTGGTAGGGGATGCCGGCTCGAACCAGGGCTTCTTCCAGGGCTCGGGACTGCCGGTTGGTTCGGTAGAAGACCGCCATGGTCCGATAGGGGTTGCCATTCAGGTATAATGTCCTGATGCGACGAGCGATCCACAAGCCCTCGTCACGGTCGGAACCCACCGTGACCAAACGGACTTTTTGAGGGTTTTCAGTCGGGGCAGCCGGAATGAGCGTCTTGTCAATTCGGTTGAGGTTGTTGCTGATTAAACTGCTGGCGGCATTCAGAATGTGCTCGCTGGAACGGAAATTTTTTTCCAGGCGTATGATGACTGCGTTCGGGAAGTCTTTTTCGAAGTTCATGATATTGCTGTAGTCAGCTCCGCGCCAGGAGTAGATGCATTGATCAGGGTCGCCGGTGGCATGGATGTTGTTGGTAGCGGGATTGACCAGGAGTTTGAGCAGTTCGTATTGCAAGTGGTTGGTGTCCTGGTATTCGTCAACCAGCAGGTAGCGGAAATGGTTATGGATGATTTCGCGGATGGCTGGGCGTTCCCGGAGCAGGCGCGCCACCAGAAGGAGGAGGTCGTCGAAGTCGACTGCGTTTTGGGCTCGGAGGCGGTTTTCATAGGCCTGGCAGACTTCGAGGATGGCTTCGGCGTTGTCCCAGGCCTCTTTCGTCATGATTTCCTGCGGGGTGAGGCATGCGCTTTTAGCTCGACTGATCAGCTCGGCGATGATGCCGGGCGAGAGTCCAGCGGTGACCGGGTGGTCATTCAGGCATTGTTTGAGCAGAGCTTTCTGGTCGTCGGTGTCGAAGATTATGTAGTCCTTAGTGCGGCCATCGCCCAGCACTTCGATATATTGTCTCAGGAAGCGTGCGCAGCAGCTATGGAAGGTGCCGACATTGCGGGGGACTTCTCCGACCAGGCGTCCGATGCGTTCCTGCATTTCCCGTGCAGCGCGGTTAGTGAAGGTCATGGCCAGGATTTGGCTGGGCCAGATGCGTTGCGAGATCAGGTAGGCGATGCGGCGAGTGACAACGCGTGTTTTGCCAGAGCCGGCGCCGGCCACGACCAGCATCGGCCCGTCCAGGTGGGTGACGGCGCTCAGTTGGTCTTCGGTCAAGTTTTTCAGGATATCGTCAGTAGAAATGTTCATATTATCTCAAGTCGGAAGCTGGTTCTCGGCCGCTGGCGGTTCACCGAGTCATTTCATCATAGGCTTGGTCAAGGGCTTTTCTTTCCTCGCCGCGGACGGTTTTGCAGCCTTGTTGATAGATGGTTTCGAGGGTTGGTCGGTCGTGTAGATCGCGATCGGCGATGTCCATCATTTCAATATATGGTCGGGCGAGGTCTGGGTATTGTTTAGCGAGGTTGCTCAGGTATTCCATGGCTTTGAGAGGTTCGTTTCGTGTGCGCATGGCTTGCGCGGGGCCGTAGGCTGGCTGGGGCCGGTCGTAGCTTCGGCTGGAAAAATATAACCCGTCGCCGACCATCCGGCCGATGAGGCCGGAAATCCACGAGGCGAGCGCCCGCACTGGGAAGAAAATGAAGAGGATGAATCTCATGGCGGTGTATTCGCTGGCGGAAGAAAACGGTGACAGATGATTTTCCAACGCAAGCGCTGTTCGCATTGGCGATCAATCCAAGTCTGGACCGACTCTTGGGGCAAGCGGGCCAGGTCACGGATTTCCTGGTCGGTGCAACGGAAGAGGACGGCCTGGGTTCGGTCGCCGAAGACGGTTTGGGCAGAGGCCATCGCGTCGTTGAGGCGTTGGCAGGCAGTTCGGTGTTGGGTTACGAGCCATGCGACGACGGCGGCCATGACAACCCAGAGGGGCCAAGTCAGCAGGTTTGGGAGCCAGAAGGTGCGAATGAGCTGGCCGGCGAGGATCAGCATCGCGGCGCCCAGGAACATAAATGAGTCATGCTGCCGTCGAAACAGGCCGCCGACGAGTCGTCGGAACGAGCTGGCCGCAGTTTGGTAGGCGAAGGTTTCCTCGTAGTCCATGCTTTCCAGGCCGATTCGGGCGACATGGCAGAGTTCATGGGCCAGCAGCTCTTGGCGGCGGTAGATGAGCCAACGTGCGCGGTCGCGGAAGGTCTTGCGAATAATGAAGAGGGCGAAGAAGTCAGGGTAGAAATAATATGCGCAGCCGCCGAACAGGAGGCTGGCTTTTGGGTTGATAAAGAATCCTGGCACCCAGTCGATATGGAAGCTGTAGAGTTCCTGGCAGTGGCTGGCGACTTCGAGAAAGAGTTCCTGCGGGATGCGTTCCTCGGCCGAGACGGTGAGGTCTTCGATGGTGAACGTGCCCTGTTCTGCTAACGCCTGTTCCATGTTGGCGATATTGCGGCGCAGCCGGCGCAGGCGTTCAGTGAAGGCGCCGGCGTCTTCGTCTCGTCCGCAGATGAAGCCATTGGCATCAAGCTGCGCCAGCGCTTCCAGGTCTTCCTGGGCGGCGCGTTCGAGCAGGTCGTCAGGCATCATGGGGCAGGCTCCGTAATCGGTCACCGATTGATACGAGGGACTTTTTTAGGGGCGAGGGGCGAGGGGCGAGGGGCGAGGGGCGAGGAACTGTCCACAACCTATTTTTTAAAACCACGAAAAACACGAAAGGACACGAAATTTTTGTTTTTTGGGTTGTTGTTGTAACCACTGAATACACGGAATATACGGAAATTTTTGTATATGGTTGTTGTTCGTCGGGATAGGATTGCAAGCGGATTCGCG
>JAAZKI010000455.1 GCA_012799905.1 Lentisphaerota bacterium
AGAGATTCTTTGCATGAAATTTGTCCACCAAACGACCATCGGCATGCGGCGGATGTTGAGGAAACTCCTCTGCAAATATCCGATGGTTGAGCTGCCACATTGAATCGATTTCAGCTTTTGTTTCCGGTTCTTTGATCAGCATGGAAATCTCCTGGGTGGATGGAATATCCAAGCCCGGCTCAACGCCAGCTTTTCATCGGCAAAGGCTGTATTTGAAAGCATTTTTGCAGCGTATGCTGGGCAGGGCAGATGTCAAAGCTTCTGTGGCTTCAGGCGCAGGATGGCGCGGATGTCATCTGGGCGGTGTCCATCCGGTTGCGTAGGAGCTTGCAGGCCATTGTCATCGAGCTTGTCGGAACCTACACTCCAGACTTGGACCGCCGATACGGTGCGTTGTTGAGCATCGACGCTCCAGCAGCTGGATTCTTCATCCCAGGTGGCGACATTGACCCGAAGGACACAATCTCCGCAGTGATAGCGCAGAGGTTCACCAGTGAATGGGTCCTCCGGCAGATTCTCCAGCTTCTCCGGCCAGTCGCCATGACGGCGACGGTGCTGCTCTGCTGTGATCAGCGCCTGCATTGCCCGCAGCCGGGCGGTTAAGCCATGAAACTTTTTGCCAGCTGCATTCGATGGCAGGAGCATGTTGCTGAGAAGCAGCGGTCTGCCAATATCCGAGCGGTCTGGCATTTCCGAAAAATCAGACACCATGAAGGTTCGCGCCACATTGGCTTTGTCCAGAGCCGCATACCACCAGAGCTGCGGCACAAAATAGCGGAAGTCACGCCATCGAGCGCTGTTGTCAAAATCTTCGTTCCCTGTCTCTGTCGTAATGGCAAACATTTCAAAGAAGTCCAGATTCATGACCGCCTCGCTGTAGATAGCGCGTTCATGCATGGCGGGCACCTGTTTTTCCGTTGCTTTCAGCCGGGGCGTCAGTGCATTCAACTGTTCATCCGACAAAGCTTGGGATTCCAGCAGCATTTCCAAGGAATCCAGCCAAATTTCTGTACAGGCTCTCCAAACCTGGGCGCCGATTAGGGTGGTTTCGCGCAGCAGCGCGTTATTGGCATTGGTCTGGCGTTCGCTGGCTGCCAGAGCTGCGTTGACATCGCCGTCCTCCAGCGCCAGGCGCACTCGCCAGCGTGACCGACGATTAAAGTCCCTGAACGGGCCGAGGTGCGACAACAGTAATGTTAACAGATGGCCGCGTTTATAAGACAGCGTCGGTGGCGGAATGCTGCCGGAAAACATCTGTTCTTGCTGTGTCAGATTGGTCTCTATATCTTGGAAGCGCTGGCGCACCTGCTGCATCGCTTCCGGTGGAAACTCGATATGTGGAACGGATAATGCGCTGAGTTCACTGGGGAGCGGCTTGCTGTTTTCGTACAGCGTCTTTATGCTTTGCCAGAAGTCGGGATCGGGCTGTTCACCGTTGTAGTATAATTCGCCGAGGGCCTGGGCTGTCAGCGGGCGATTGAAACGCTGTTCCAGGGCGGCAACCGCTTGATTTGCTTCTTTGACTCCCTGCCAGGCGAGGCAAAGCTGGAAAAAGTAATTGATTCCGAACAGGAGCCACAGAATGGCTATCCCGCGCCCAAAGATTTGTCGATATGGCAGACCTGCCGCCCGTGCCCAGAGCCGGGCGGTCAACAGATAACCCAGAAGGAGCAGGAAGAGCCCAGCGACCAGTAGCCAGACCCAGCCAGCACCCCGGAGATGCAGAACTTCCTAAATGGAGGAGGAGAACAACTGAAGGAATTTGGGTGGTTCCGGGGACCCAATGAGATGTTCCAAGACGTTGATCAGATTACTTCGAACAACATCACAGACCAGAAGACCAAGGCTCCAACACAGCGCATGCCCGAGCCAGAGCCGCCAGCCGATTTTAGACAGCAGAAGCAAGGGGAAAAGCCAGCAGAAAGTGATGCAGCAAACCAGCAGCGAACCGCGCAATCCAGCAACAACGACTCCGGCAGTGAGAGCGACGAAGAACGGAATAGGAACCAGCCATATCCAGGCCTGGAAGCGCTGGTGGCTGAAAAATGCATAAGAACGCAGAGTGAGAGTCAGGGAATAGAGCAGCAGGATTGCCGCAGCATCCACGAATGCCTTAACTGACCAAGAAGCACTGCAATCATCCCACATCGGCAGCCAAATCCAACCAAATGCGCCGCGAGTCCAAAAGAAGTGGAAAAGCGACAGCAGCAGCCAGGCGCCGACAATAGCCAGGGTCAGCCCGAAAAATGCGCCTTGTGCAGGAGAATCCCAGTAAAAGACGTGCCGCAGCAGTTTTTTTAGGCGATTTTTCATTCCCAAAGCCTCCCGGTTTCTATTTGCGGTTAACAGGCTGGAAAGGATGGCGTGGTTAATATACACCTGTTTTCAATAGGGATGCTTCAATTTGGGGCAATGGGAAAAGTTTTTTAGCCACGGAAAACACGAACGAACTTAGAGTGGACTACGCCGTCCACAACCTATTTTTTTAAACCACGAAAAAACACGAAAGGACACGAAATTTTTGTTTTTTGGGTTGTTGTTGTAACCACTGAATACACGGAATATACGGAAATTTTTGTATATGGTTGTTGTTCGTCGGGATAGGATTGCATGCGGATTCGCG
>JAAZKI010000248.1 GCA_012799905.1 Lentisphaerota bacterium
AATTATTTCACTCGGAACCGCATGAATATGCCTCTTGCACGTTTCCAAAGGATCGTAGAACAGATGCAAGCCTGGCCGGGCGAGAAGCTGAAAGTCTTGAAATTGAGCCTGTACGGCGAACCATTGCTCAATCAGGACTTTGGCGCGATGCTGCGCTTAGCTAAGGAAGCCGCTATCGCAGACCGCATCGAAACTACGACTAACGCCAGTCTGTTGACGCCGGAAGTCGCCCAGAACATGGTGGATTGCCAGTTGGATTACCTGCGCGTATCCATCTATGCGACTGATGCTGCCCGACATCGGGAAATCACCGGCTCAGGTATCGCCCCGGAAGTCATTCATGAAAATCTGCGGGTCTTGCAGGAAATCAAACGGCAACGTGGTTCCGAACGCCCATTTGTCAGCCCGAAAATGCTTGATACGTACGATCAAACCCAAAACGACGCTTTCAAGGCTATGTACCAAGACGTAGCCGATGAACTCTACCTGGACAAGCCGCATAACTGGATTCAAACGGGTGAACAGACGTTCACGGAAAAAATCTACCAGGCGGACCACGGCAAGGCCATGGCGGATTTTCAAGCTCATAGCACCCGGCGAATCGCTTGTCCGATGCCCTTCACCACGATGGCGGTTCGTTGCAACGGCGATGTCTCGCCCTGCTGCGTTGACTTTATTGGCGGAACTAATCTTGGCAATATGGAAGAGAAATCTCTGCATGATTTGTGGACTTCTCCCGAATGGCTTGCTTTTCAAATCATGCAACTGGAAAACCGAAAATTTGAAAACTTCTCGTGCGCCCATTGTGATATTTATTTGAGTGATCACTACACCCGCGATAATATTGATGGATTTCCAGTGGAAAAATTGCAGAGGTGATTATGGGAAAAAGGAAAAAGATATCGATTTGCTCTGGTGCCTATAACGAAGAGAAAAATATACAAATTTTATATGATAGAGTATTGGAGCAATTAAAAAAATTCCCCCAATATGATTATGAGTTTATTTTTGCTGACAATAAATCCACGGATAATACACGTGAAGTCATGCGCCGAATTGCAGCTAATGATAAGAATGTAAAATGCATTTTCAATTCCAATAATTTCGGAGCATTGCGTTCAGGATATAATACTTATTTACATGCTACAGGCGATGCGATAATTGCTCTGGTATCAGACCTTCAAGACCCTCCAGAATTGATTCCGCAATTTATTGAAAAATGGGAAGAGGGTTATGATGTTGTCTGTGGTGTTAAATCAAAATATAGCGATTCTTTTTTTGTTTCAAGTTTGCGGAAATTTTATTATCACTTATTAAACAGCATTTCCGAGACTCCATTAATTCAAAGTTTTCAAGGATTTGCTCTCTATGACCGTAAAGTCATAGACGCAATGAAGCAGTACCACGACGCTGTACCTTACATACGTGGACTTGTTTCAGAGATTGGTTTCAAACGTTGTGAAATTCCATACGAGCAGACAGAGCGCCTACATGGCCGCAGTTCGTATAACCTTCTAAGCTATTATGATTTTGCCATGACTGGCTTTATTAATCATTCAAAATTGCCTTTACGCCTGGCAGTTTTTTCCGGCATTATCATTGGTTTTATTAGTTTCCTGATTGCCATGGCTTATCTTATTTTAAAATTAATTTACTGGGACACTTTTTCTTTCGGGTTGGCGCCACTGATCATCGGCATGTTCTTTTTAGGATCGATACAGCTGATTTTCATCGGCATTGTCGGCGAATACATTGGCGCCATCTGGACTCAAGTCAAGAACAAGCCTCTGGTCATCGAGGAAGAACGGATCAATTTTGACCCATGAGCGGCAGCAGTTGGCGAAAACACCTGGAAAATATTTGGCGGACGCGCGGGATGTGCATCCTGCGTGAGCCGTCCTATGCGTTTTGGCGCTATCTGCTGACCGGCGCGTGGAACACGTTTTGCGGCATAGGGATATACACGCTTCTTTATGGACTCTTAGGCGACCAGATTCATTACCTGATTCTTGGCATCCCTGCCAACATCCTGTCCATCACCAATGCGTTTCTTTGCTATAAGTTCTTTGTTTTCAAGACGAAAGGCAATATCCTTCGAGAGTATCTGAAATGCTATGCCGTTTACGGTGCTGGTTCTCTGACCGGAATGATCCTGTTGGCGCTCCTGGTTCAGGGGCTGGGCATGCATCCGGTCGTTGCTAATATTCTCGGAACAGTCATTGTTATTGCATTCAGTTATTTCGGGCACAAGTACTTTTCCTTCAGGAGCGGAAGGAAGTCTGAACATGCCGCTTGAGTCTTTGCGCAGCAAACGCATCTTTCTGACCGGCGGTACCGGTTTTTTCGGCAAGAGCATTCTTGACCAATGCCGCCGGGGCGCTCTCGCCGACAACACGATTATGGTCTTATCACGCAACCCAGAGGCTTTCCGGCAGGCATGGCCTTCACTGGCCGGTTTGCCCAATGTCCGCCTGGTTGCGGGAGACGTGCGTACTTTTGCCTTGCCAGGCGCCCGTTTTGATTTGATCATCCATGCCGCAACCCCGATTCAAGACCCGCCACCGGAGGGACAGCGCGACATTATTTTGCGGGGAACGGAACAAGTGCTGCGATTTGCTCAGCAGTGCGGCGCAGAAAAGATTCTGTTCACCAGTTCCGGTGAAGTGTATGGCCCGCAACCTCCGGGAGTCGACAAAATCCCGGAAACGTTCCCCTGCCGCCCTGTCACGGAGTACGGCATCGCCAAATACGCAGCCGAGCAAATGCTGGTCGCCTCGGGCATTCACACCGTGATTGCCCGCTGCTTTGCCTTCACCGGGCCATATCTCAACCGCCATCTCCATTTTGCCATCGGAAATTTCATCCGGGATTGCCTGGCTGGAACCGACATTATTATCCGCGGCGACGGAACGCCTTACCGTTCTTATCTTTATGCAGACGATTTGGTGGACTGGCTGCTCGCGCTCCTCGACCGGGGCGAAAGCTCCCGGCCTTACAATGTCGGTTCCGAAGCAGCTCTGACGATTTTGGAATTAGCGCACCAGGTGCGAATGGCCCTTGGGACTGCCAACGACATTCAAGTTCTCAGGGTTCCAGATCCGGCCAAGGCGCCGTCACGCTATGTTCCGCTCACAGAGCGCATTCGCCGCGAACTCGGGGTGGCTGAAACGGTTGCGTTGCCGGAAGCAATCCGGCGTTCGGCCGAAAACCGCTAATGGACACTGATGAACACGAAAATTTTGTCTTAGGGCTATTGCTTCAGGGGCGGGTCATTGGGATTGACCTTGATAAGGATGACACGGTCAACGCGTACTTCGTCCGGCAACTGGGAACCCGCCACGTAGGACGGGCCTTGCAGCTTGGCGGACATGTAGACGTCGTAGAGCTGCTTGTGCTCCTGGTTCTGCATGGCCTTGCGGAATGTGAAGTTCATGGTCCATGACCAGTGCGTCCACAGCCGCGTCCGCTCAGAATAGACGCGCGTCCTGCCGGCGTAATACCAGTGGTATTTTTCGTCCTGCGGTGTGTTTTCTTTTGCCAGGTTGGCGGTTGAGATGTACTTCCTGAACTTCCAGTCATAGATGCCGTAGGTGAATGGCTTGGCATGATAGTCGGGCTTGCCTTCGCTGCCTTTGGATTTGGCCTTGCCGCGAAAGGCGTCCGGGTCATCGACTGGAAAGCCGCCGTCCAGTTCACTGGCGTCAAGTTCGACCAGGTCGTGCCCAGCAAAGTCCAGGCCATCCATCGGCATCGCCTTGATATTGGCGCTTTTTTCCGGGAAGTCCATGTTGTCGCAGAGGAATTCCAGGGCTGGTTCGCGGTCACGTTCCCAGACCGCCGGGAAGTACTTGCGGCCAAAGCGGTCAGCATTTTCCGCGACGCGTTGCTGGATGGCTTTCTTATCCAGACCCAGTGGGTTGTTGTGGATTTTCCAGAGGTGCAAGTAGGCGTGGTCGACGACCAGCCGTTCCTGCCTGATGTTGTTGATTATTGCCTGGTTGCCGATTTCCGCCTTTTCCGCTTGGTCGAGCAGGCCGTAGAGGGTGGTGAAGAAGGCCGCATCCAGGAACGGGCGTTTTTCCGGCTTGACTGAACCGAGCGGCACGTCCATTTCCGCCATGCGTTTTTCAATGTAGGTCTTAAACTCCTGCATGAAAGGTGCTGCTTTACCGTAGAACAGGGTCATGTATTCGGCGATCAGCTGGTCAGGATCAAGGTCAGGGTCGTTCATCATTTTGGCGCCGAGATAGTAGCGCAAGTCAAAGAAGGTCAGGGGGACAGTCACGCCGAGTTCCATTTCAACGAAGAAATGCTTGGCGTTGATGTCACGGTAGCGGCGCACTAAGCCGGGAATGGCGGAGAGGTTGTGCATAGGAGTCTGGAAGCCGCAGTTGAACAGTTTCCAGTAGTCCCAAATCGCGATGTGGTCGGCACAGTTCTGCCAGGCGGTCATGGCGTCGTCATACGGCTTGTTATTGGGATGGGAGAGCGGGAACATGGCATCGCGCTTGACTTTGCCTGAGCCGCTGAATTCATGGTCCATGTAGGCCAGGCGCACGATGACATTGCCTTTAGGCTTCAAATCGCTGATAGGTGGAGTCGTGGAGTCATGGTAGGCGAACATCATCAGGTAGATGTCCGGATAGTCGCCGCTGACGCGCTCCCAGAGCTTGTTCATAAAGTCGATGACCAGCCCGGAAACGTCATGCTGCTTGACTTTCGCCTGACATTCTGGACAGAAGCACTCGACGGCGCAGTCATTCTGATCGACGACGTAGAAGACCGGCCAGGGAGCGCCGGTTTCGTCGCAGCGGGCGCGGTCTTGTTTGACATAGTCTTTCACTTTGGCGGCGAAGCGCTCCAGGACTTCGGGCTGGGAGAAGCAGATAGAGCCTTTATAGGGCGTGCTGATGACTTGTCGGTCGCCATCTTTGTTCATCCAGGAGATTTCCTTGGGGAAATCGGCGGAGTAGATGTGCATGGAATGGACGCCGCGCGGGGAACCATAGTTTTCGTTGAACCCGAGTCGGGGCAGGTGGCCGCCGCTGTTCTGACGGATTTTGCGGCGGTACTGGCCTGGGATGTAGGCGTGACCAGGGTAGATGTCGCGGTAGATGAAAGGCGGGGCGTAACGGATGTCGAGATTGGCGGGGACAGCGACAGAGTCCCGGCTGGGAATGTGCTCGAAGTTGATGCTGAGGAAACGCACCCCGGCGAAGCGCTCCAGAAATTCATACGTCCCAAAAAGAACGCCGCGCGGGCGGCCGCCGGTGATGATGACGTTTTTGCCGACGGCCTTGAGGTGATATTCTTCTTTGCCGTAATCGCTGGCGCAGTTGGCCGCGGCCAGGGCGGTCTGGCCCAGGTGAATGGCTGGGGCGCCGTCGTGATTGGCCTCAGAGACAATGGTGAACGCCTTGCCGGTGACTTTGTCCAGGTAGGTTTTTAACTCAGTAGCGGCGAACTCCTCGGCCGGAATCGGCTGGGCCGCAGTCACGATGCGGTAGGCGTTGTTGATAAGCAGGTTAGGGGCGTTCTGAGCAGCGGCTGTGAACAGAAGTGAGGTCATGGTCGCGCACAATAGGATTTTTTTCATAGCTTGCCTCTGGGTTGATGATTATGGTGAAAAACAGGTGGCGGTCGACTACTTGTCATCAGTGGAAAACTATACACCCGCAGACTGCGGAAAACAAGGCAGGAAAGGAACAGTTATCGCCGGGGTTTTGGGCCAATAGTAAGGGGGCAGTCTCCTGTGGCGCCTTTACAAGGCATTAGTTTTGGCGGCATGACTTCCCTCAGGCTAAAGCCTGAGGTTAAGCGTGGTTAAGCGACTACGGCGCAAGTGGATGTGGATGTGGGTGGACGACGACTGCGGCATCGTATGTAGTTCAAACTTTAGTTTGTAGTATGTTTCGCGCTTTTAGCGTTTTTGCCGTTGCTCGGTATACTCAAGAAATCTTGGCGTCCTTGGCGTCTTGGCGGTTAATTTTTAACTGACGTATTATCAAACATCAAGCCAAATCGTCAATCTGCGGTTAGCGCGATGGGCAAAATTTCGTTGGCATATTATAGTATAGGCTGTGTGCATTCGAATTTGGCTGCGGCTAGCGCCGTGGTTGAAGGCGACCGCACTGGATGAGGCGTGCAGGCTTTTCTGGCGCTGAATCTTTTTTATACATATCCGGACTGAAGCTGAAGAGACGCACCAGCGGCTCTGAGGTTGAAGACGACGGGAATGAACTGGCCGCGTCAGCGTATGCTGTCGCGACCTGCCATTTGACTGCGTCCTTTCCGGAGGGCGCTTTTTTTTGTCCTAAAATAGCATTGGCGAGCTAAAGCATGGCAGCACGGGTCGCGTTGATTGGCATTATCGTGGAGAATCTTGAGTCGGCAGAGAAGCTGAACGCCATTCTGCATCAGTATGGTGAGTACATCATCGGACGGATGGGCATTCCCTACCGGGAGCGGTGCTCGTCGATTATCAGCGTTGCGGTTGACGCTCCGGAAGATGTGATCAGCGCCATGGCCGGTCGGCTTGGCATGCTCCCTGGCGTGAGCGCTAAGATTATCTACGCTAAGAAGGACTCTCCGCCGACTATGGCGTGAATCAGGGAGGCGAAGTCATGTCGCTGCAATTGTTGGATAAGCTCGCTGAGGGCGGCGGTCTCAGCCACGCTGAATACGTCGAACTGCTGCAAGCGCGCTCCCCGGCGTTGGCCGAAGAGCTGTTTGCGCGGGCTCGACACGTCCGCGACCGTATCTATGGCCCGCAGGTGTTCTTGCGCGGCCTGGTGGAGCTGAGCAGCTATTGCCGCAACGACTGCTATTACTGCGGTCTCCGTCGCAGCAACCACAATACGGAAAGATACCGTCTGACGCCAGAGCAAATCCTGGCCAGCTGCGAAGTCGGCTATCGACTCGGCTTTCGCACCTTTGTCCTCCAAGGCGGCGAGGATGAGTACTTCACGGACGAACGCGTCGTCGCCCTGGTGCGTAGTGTCAAGGCGAGCTGTCCTGGCAGCGCCGTCACTTTGTCGCTCGGCGAAAAGTCGTATGAGAGCTACCGTCGGCTGCGTGAGGCCGGCGCAGAGCGCTATTTGCTGCGCCACGAAACGGCTGATCCGGAACACTACCGGAAGCTGCATCCGGAAAGTCTCACCTTGGAGAAGCGTTTGCGTTGCCTGCACGATTTGCGTTCGCTCGGCTATCAGACCGGCGCTGGCTTCATCGTCGGGTCTCCTGGGCAGACGCTTGATTGTCTGGCTAAGGACTTGGCTTTCCTGGCTGATTTCAAGCCGGAGATGATCGGCATTGGGCCATTTATGCCGCATCATGACACGCCGTTTGCGCAGGCGCCTGCCGGCGACTTGGATTTGACGTTGTTTCTGCTGGGCGTGATTCGCCTGCTGCTGCCGACTGTGCTGCTGCCGGCGACGACCGCGTTGGGCAGCATACACCCGCGCGGCCGCGAGCTGGGCGTGCTAGCCGGTGCTAATGTCATTATGCCGAATTTGTCGCCACCTGATGTGCGCAGTAAATACTCGATTTACGACAACAAGCTCAGCAGCGGCGCTGAAGCTGCCGAGGGACTGGAAGACCTGCGCCGACGCTTGGCGGAAGTTAACTGCCGAATCGCGCCCGGACGCGGCGACCACCCTAACTTCGTACAACAGGACGAAACACAGTGAAATTATGACCGCCTTCGAAAAAAAGATGTGATTTTTTCTTTTCATAGCAAGTTTAACTCACAATGCCGACTTACCGTCGGCACCAAGGAAATGGAGCACAACATGTACGATGTGAAATCACCACGGGCCGAGGAGTTTATCAATCACGATGAAGTCCTGGAAACATTGGCCTACGCCGAGAGCAACAAGCATAACGCTGAATTGATTGACAGCATCATCGCCAAGGCCAAGCTGGGCAAGGGCCTGAGCCATCGTGAGGCAGCAGTGCTTCTCGATTGTGACATTGACGAGAAGAACCAGGAAATCTACCGCCTGGCCGAACAACTCAAGAAGGACATCTACGGCAACCGCATCGTTATGTTCGCGCCGCTGTACCTGTCCAACTATTGTATTAACGGCTGCCTGTACTGCCCGTATCACCGGCAGAACAAGCACATCCCGCGCAAGAAGCTGAGCCAGGATGAAATCCGCCAGGAGGTCATCGCTCTGCAAGATATGGGTCACAAGCGCCTGGCCCTGGAGGCCGGCGAGCACCCAGTGGAAAATCCGATTGAGTACATCCTGGAGAGCATCAAAACCATCTACGGCATCAAGCACAAGAACGGCGCTATCCGACGCGTCAATGTCAATATTGCGGCGACGACGGTGGAGAACTACCGTAAGCTGAAGGACGCCGGCATTGGGACGTACATCCTGTTCCAGGAGACGTACCACAAGGAGAGCTACGAACGCCTGCATCCGAGCGGCCCGAAGCATGATTACGCGTATCACACCGAGGCGATGGACCGCGCCATGCAGGGCGGCATTGATGACGTCGGCTTCGGCGTCCTTTTCGGCCTGGAGCATTTCCGCTATGAATTCACGGCTCTGCTTATGCACGCCGAGCATCTGGAGGCTGTTTACGGGGTCGGCCCGCATACGATCAGCGTGCCCAGAGTTAAGCCGGCCGAGGATATTGACCCCGATTCGTTTGACAATGGCATCAGCGACGACATCTTTGCCAAGCTGATAGCGTGCATCCGCGTTGCCGTGCCCTACACGGGCATGATTATCTCCACGCGGGAAAGTCAGCAGGTCCGCGAACGTGCGCTGCATTTGGGCGTCTCGCAGATCAGCGGCGCTTCGCGGACGAGCGTCGGCGGCTATTGTGAACCTGAACCCGAGGAGTCGCGCACCGATCAGTTTGAGGTCAGCGACCGCCGTACCTTGGACGAGGTCGCTCACTGGCTCATGGGCATGGGCTACATCCCCAGCTTCTGCACGGCCTGCTACCGCGAAGGCCGCACCGGCGACCGCTTTATGAGCCTGAGCAAAAGCGGCCAAATCCAGAATTGCTGCCACCCCAATGCCCTGATGACTTTGAAGGAATACCTTATGGACTACGCATCCGAACCCACGCGCCAGCGCGGCGAGGAACTCATCCGACAAGAGGTGGAAAATATCCCGAATCCCAAAGTTAAGGAAATTACGCTGCGCAATTTGGCAGCCATCCAAAACGGTAGGCGCGATTTCCACTTCTGACGGCAAAATTTAGGGGCAGGGGGGCGGGCGAGTTCCGGCACTGAAGTGCCGGCACTGGACGGAGACACGTTTCCACTAAGCGTCCGCACCCCCGTCCACTCCGCCTACAGGATTGTACTACCAGAGGATCACTATGAGTTTGAACGATACTCCGACTTCCAACCGTCGTCACATTGGCATTTTCGGCAAGTGCAACGCTGGCAAATCCAGCGTCATCAACGCCATCACTGGCCAGGAACTGGCGATTGTTTCCGAATACAAGGGCACGACGACCGACCCAGTTTACAAGACTATGGAGCTGCTGCCGTTAGGGCCGGTGGTGATCATAGACACGCCTGGGTTGGATGACGAAGGTGCGCTGGCAGACCAGCGTATCCGCAAGGCGCACCAAGTCCTTAATAAGACCGATATCGCTGTGCTGGTGGTGGACGCCAGCCAGGGCATGAGCGCCGAAGACGATGCTATCGTAGAACGTATCAAGAGCAAGAATATCCCGTACGTCATCGCCTTCAATAAAATGGACCTCGCTGACAAGGCCGCTGCCGATTTGACTGCCGCGTCCGCGAACAGCCTGGCGATCAGTTGTCGGGAGGGTCGCAACATCCAAGAGCTGAAAGAACTCATCGCACGGCAGGCAATAGAGGAGGAGAACAACGCGCGCATCATTGCGGACCTCTTGCAGCCGAATGACCTGGTGGTGCTGGTGACGCCGATCGACAAGGCAGCGCCAAAAGGCCGGCTTATTCTGCCCCAGCAACAGACGATCCGCGATATCCTCGAAGTCGGGGCCGCCGCCCTGATCGTCCAGGATACCGAGTTCAAGACTATGCTTGGTCGTCTGGCGGAAAAGCCCCGAATGGTGGTGACTGACAGCCAGGTGTTCGCCAAGGTCGCGGCTGACACCCCGGCTGATATCCCGCTCACCTCGTTCTCCATCCTGTTCGCCCGCTATAAGGGCGATTTGGAGGCGAATGTCCGCGGCGCCCGGGAGCTGTCCCTGTTGCAGGAAGGCGACAAGGTGCTGATTTCAGAGGGCTGTACGCATCATCGGCAGTGCAATGACATCGGCACGGTCAAGTTGCCGAATTGGATTAGGCAGTTCACCGGCAAGAACATGACGTATCAGTACACCAGCGGCACCGAGTTTCCGGATGACTTGACGCCTTTCCGGCTCATCATTCACTGCGGCGCTTGCATGCTCAACGAGCGGGAAGTGAAGTATCGCATGAAGTGCGCCCATGACCAGGGCATTCCCATGACCAATTATGGCGTTGCCATCGCCTACATGCATGGCATTCTGAAGCGCACCTTGCAGCCCTTCCCAAATTTGCGCGCGCTGCTTTGAGCTGTTGCATCACAGTTAATTACCCTGGGCGACGCATGCTACCGCGTCTTCGCTCCATTGTCCACTCATGTCCACTGGCGTCCACAGTCCACTGCCACTCATGTCCACTGGCGTCCACAGTCCACTGCCACTGATGTCCACTGGGGTCCACAGTCCATCGTCTACAAATGTCCATTAAAGTCCACTAAAGTCCATTGTCCACTGTCCACTAAAGCCTATTAACGCTCCGACGTTCTCACACTCGCCGTGTCTTTTTGTGTCACTTCACTGCTTGCAGCCATTCAGCCGCGCCGGTGAGCATCATCTGCATGGCGACGGCCATGATGATCAGGCCGGTTAGACGGATCAGCGGCCCGATCATGAGCATCGCGTCCAAGACCTTGGCAATGGCCTTGGACGCCAGCATGCAGGCAGTATTGATCAGCAAGGCGATGACCAGAGACAGCAAGGTTTTGCCGACGCCGTACTGCAATGAATACGACACGGTGGCGGCGATTGTGCCAGGACCGGCGATCAGCGGCGACGCTAACGGCACAACCGATAATTCATCGTCGCTGATTATCTTGCCATCGTCCTGGGTGAAAAAGATGCCTTTTTGGACGGCATTGAGTCCGGTGAGAAGCAGAACAAGGCCACCGGCCAGCTTCAAGGCGTACAATTCAACCCGGAAGACATGAGCCATCAGAAAATTGCCGCAGATGCTGAACAGCAGCAGGATGCCGAACGCGAAAAAGGTCGCTCGCCAGGCAATGCGGGACAGCTCCTTGTCCGTCAACGCTGGCTTGCGGGCGGACAGGAACAGTACCTTGCTGGCGGGATTCAGCAGCGCCAGAAAGTACAGCGATGTTTCAAACAGCGTCTTTAGGTCTTCGTGATTGAACATGCGTGGCTGGTCGCGAGTAGGGATAAGATGACCGTCCGGCTGACGTCATCGCCCCAGCTGGGCTAAGGGCGATGACGCGGCAGCGGTTATTTCTGGCCTTCTGCGTAAACTTTACGGGCCCAGCGGCGGACGATTAGGCGCCGGTCTTTCATATAGGGCAGAATCAGTTCGGCTGCGCTCTTGTCGCCCAGTGCAATCAGGCTGCGGGCAGCGCGGATGATGACAGTATGGCGGAACGACGTCGCCGATTGATCAGCTCGGACTCCCCAGAGCGGAATCGCGAACGGCTCGTCCGGCCATTTCGCCAGGAAGTTGCGGATAGCCGGAGCTGCGACTTCGCGGTTTCCAGTCTGGCCGAGCGCCTTGATGATCAGGAGCAGGTCTGGGGGCGTCAAGACATCGCCCGGCTTCCATTCGGCCAGCAGTTCTGCCAGGTCGCCCGCAGCGTCAGCGCCCTTGATTTCCGCCAAGGCGAGGGCTGCGACCAAGAACGGTGCGGCGGCCTTGATGCCGAGGCGCGGCTCCGTAGTCCTGGCGGCGAGCACTTCGCTCAGGCACTGGCGCACGGCAGGCAGATCATGGCCACCCAAGGCGGCGGCTACTGCGCCGGCGAACCGCGCCTGCCCAGTAGCTGTCTGGAAGAAGCCAGGCCAGAAAGCGCCAGCCTCGCCTTTCATTTTGCTCAACCGCCACATAGCCAGGCCGCGCTGCATTTTTTTGGCGTGGTCGTCCGTCTCGTCGCAGGTCAGAGCGGCGAGCAGTTCCGTCGTCGAGCAGTCCATGGCCTTGCGCGGTTCCAGGGGCTTGACGCCGCGCTCGGCCAAGTTGCTCTGCAGGGTCTTGATATCGACATCGGCGACCATCACGCTGCCTTTGATGGCTTCGGCAGCGGCGACGCCGCTGACTTCGCCGAGCACCTGCATGTCCCGCTGCATGCGGACGAGTTGGTGCAGGTCATGGTCAACCGCGATGGCGCGGCCAGTGACCAGGAGACCGTCGACCTCTTGGGGTACGAGAGCGCCGTATGGAATCTGACCGTGGCAGGCGTAGTGCCAAAGCCCGAACATGATCACATGTTCCCAGGCCCAGCGGCTTTCTTCGGCATAGTCCATGGCGTGGTTGTCATGGTGGGCGCTGGAGCTGCATACGGCGTCGTCCCAAACCCGTCCCTCCATGAAGTCGTTAAAGTTGATGTTTTCGCGGCCGATCAGGAAACGGCTTTCGCGCAGGCCGATGATAGAGCCAATAGTGCAATAGTGGGATTCCTGGGTAAAGGGACCCATATCGCGGATGGTGCGACGGCCATCAAAATGGCCTCGGGAGAATTCGGTGGTGTCAGTCGGATCAACCCAGCCGGCATCGAAATTATGATGATGGAGGATATTGCCTTCACGGATTAAGCTGGGGGTGTAACTGTAGGGCTGCGGTGCGCTGTCGCCTTCACGGCCCAGGGTAGTCGGTGCGCCGGCGGCGGCTGCCACGTCGCCATCGCCGGTGGCGTCGATAGCGGCCTGGCAGGGGAAGACATGGTAGCCGTCGTCGGCAGCGCTGAGCAGGGCGCAGACTCGATTGTCGTCCTTGATGACGCCGAAAACCGTATGTTCCGGCAGGATGGTGCAGCGGTTGTCAGCCAGCATCTCCTTCATCAGGACTTCGGCTCTGGCCATGGGATGATAGCCGCGGACGCGGCTGGAAACGCGGGCTGCGCATTGGTCTGTCAGCTCGTCGACTTTATCTTGCAGTCCGCCGGGCAGGCCATGATAATAGGAATGGACGCGGCCGATGGTGGCGATGGCGCCGGGCATGGACGCCGGGTCGAGAACCGTGACCTGCATGCCTTCTTGGGCAGCGGCAGCAGCGGCAAAGGCGCCAGCGACGCCAAAGCCGGCAACGGCGACTTCCGCGCCTTCGTGCATATGGGCTGGGGCGGGCGGGAGAACGATCTCGGGAAGGTCCTGAGCCGGATCAGCCTCCAGCTCAGAGCTGACCAGGATGTCTTCTTCATCGATGGTCGGCAGCGGAAACGGCGCCTGGGCTTTCATCGCTCGGGCGGCGAAGGCTTTAGCATCGGTCAATTCAACGCTCCATTCATCCAGCTCCGGAAGGGGGTAAATGCCGTGTGGATACAGGCTGGCAAGGTCATCCTGGATCGGAGCGTAGGTGAAAGCCGCCAGCGGCGAGATATCCACCAGGGTGGCCTGTGCGCAGGCCGGGACGTTTTCCCGCAGCCAGGCCGCCAGCTCGATGGCGGTGCGCAGGCCCTTGGCATAGGTGTCGCCAGAGCTTTCGCCTGGGGCAATGTCCAAGGCAAAGCGAACGATGGCTTCATGTTCCCAGGAGGCTGGAGATGGAAAGGCGAGATTGTCTTTCAGGCCGAGCGATGCCGGTATAGCAATAGGTTGGGACGGCATGTCATCAACGCCAGCCAGGTAGAGAGCGCGGCCGGCAGCAAGAGGCTGGCGAGAGACAAGGCCGAGCAGAGTGCGGCTGAAAATGCGGCCGGGGGTGGCGTCAATTAGTAAGGGGGCGGAAACTAGCTGGCGGCCGCTTTTGCCGACGACTTCGACGCCGCGCAGCATGCCAGAGGCCGTGAATATCGGCCGAGTAGGCTGAACCTTGACGTAGGCGGCCAGGCCATGATCCTGGACAAAGTCGTCAACGGCCAGGGTTGCACCGACCAAGTCAGGATTGGCGCTGTTGGGAATGCCGAGCTCGGCGCACGTTTTGCGGATGGTCTTGCCGACGGCGCCGCCGGGGTGTCCGGGCCGCCATTCGAGGGTGATTTCGCGGCCAAGGTTGGCATTCGGCTCAAGGACGCACACACGCGCGTCTGGACGGCGCTGGCGCAGGGCTAAAGCCGCCTCCAGGCCAGCGCAAGAGCCGCCGAGAACAGCGGCGTCACCACGCCATAATTCGGTGGAGCGACGCGCGTCCAGAAAAATTTTAGTTTCCCTCATACTGTTTTATCTCCTTGGTTGCGATTGGCTTAGGAAGTCATTAAAGAAAGTGGTCGGTGGTGTAGCAAGGAGGCTTTTCATGGTGATTGCCAGCCTGATTTACCATACTTAATAAATCAAAAGTTGCAAACATGCTGTCCTTAAATATTAAGGATACGGGTTCAGTCTTGGTGATGGGTTAGTCTTCTGTAGTGCCTTTTGCAAGGCGCCACTTTCGAGGCATGTCTATCCTCAGGCTGAAGCCTGTGGTTAAGCATGGTTAAGCGCCTACGACTCAGTGGGGCTGGCAATTGCCATCAGTATGTCAATCGTTTAGATATTGTTAGCCAAATATTCGAAATGGCATAATAGTTCATTCTTGGGTGTTTTTGATGCTTGATTTCGAACGCAATAATGCCTGTTTTTTTTGATAATAAACCATCTGGCATTCAGGGAGTTACAGCAATATTTCCTGTGTCAGGAAACGAGTTTGAATATTTAGATAAAGTTAGGCTGTTATTCAAAATAGGATAATAGTTGTATTTGGGGTTATTATCTGGTTTGGTTGCAGGCGATAATGCATATATATTAGAAGCGATTCAAATAGAGAGATTAGCATAGGATAATTATTAAAATTCAGGTGAAATATTTAGATTAAGTTAAGGCAGAGTTTAAAATAGGGTAAAAGATAAATTTGGGGTGAGATGCAGGTTTGATACCGAGTCTCAGTGCGCTTATATTATATACTAGTGAACAAAATATATGCCGTGGTATAATGAGAGTGAGTTAAAAAACACGAAAAACAGCCCAAGAAACCAGCATTAACAACAGGCAAATTAGACGCATAAAGAAGATGCGTGAAACAGGCGAGGGAAGACAGACGAGGGAAGACAGACGAGGGAAGACAGACATGAAGAGGTATGACATGACAAGCAAAACAAGGCGATTTTTTTCATTTACTCTTATCGAACTGCTGGTGGTGATTGCGATCATCGCGATTTTGGCGGCGATGCTGCTGCCGGCTTTGTCCAAGGCACGGGACAAGGCGCGGGCGATATCCTGCACCAGCAACCTCAAGCAGATTGGCGTGGGCATGAGGATGTACCTCGACGCCTACGACAGCACCTTCCAACCAGTGATACCCGGCGATGCCGATTTAAGCAAACCGTACACCTGGACTCTCAATGCCGGCTCCTGGCCTGCTAATCCGGACACCAGAGATTATAAGAGCCTGAAAAGAAATACGCATTACTGGGGTCTTATGTTGCACCCCTTTATCGGCAATAAGGCCGCCTTTGGTTGTCCGATGGCGGTGAATCCGGACAAGTATCCCAAGGCAGAGTCGCTGGATAATATCCGTCTGTATGCCAGCTATGGCTTCCCGGGTTGCTTCCTCGAAGGCGCGCACGAAGGAGCTATCAGGAATCCAGCCGAAACCGTGTTTTGCCAGGATACTTTTGAGCAGCGCTACGACAATAACGGCGATATGCCCTTTAATGGCATGGTGCAGTGGGCCAGTTACCCGAAAAGAGTCTGGGAGTATTTCCGGCACAATGACACCGGCAATGTGCTTTGGATTGACGGCCATGTCAGCAGCATTGTCAGACATCTCTATCATCCCCGCCAATGGTGGGACTTCAGCAAGCAGTAAGACTGATTATTACGAACGTCTTCTCTTGTGTTAGGGCGGCATCCGTACCAAAAACGGATGCCGCCCTAAATTTATGGCGGGGATGTCATTTGTCATTTGTCGTTTGTTGTTGGAGCGGAGATGCGAAAAGCCGCCTAAGCTATGTGCGGCACATTCAGAAAACGAGTGCGATATTTAGATAAAATTAAGCTCATATTCTAAATGAGATAATAGCTATATCTAGGGTGGCTTGCGAATTTGATTTCGACCGAAAATTAGATTATATTAAATATAGAAAAATCTCCAGAGATTTAGTAGATGGAAAGATAGTGTCATAATCAAAGAAAATGCGCAATCAAAAAACATGCGCAAATATTTGGATAAGATCAGACATATATTCAAAATGGAATAATAGATATATTTGGGGCGTTTTACGAATTTGCTGCCGACTGTCAATGCGATTATATTAAATGCAGAAAAATTTCCGTAGACTAATGGGAGGAAGTAGTGAAATAGGCAGCAAAAAATGACGCGAAAAAACAAGGAAAAGAAGGCAGAAAAAATCGACGTAAAAACAGGCGCAAAGAACCGACGCGTAAAGCAGAATTAAAAGCAGGTACGAGGACACCAACAGGGAAAACAAACAAGGGGAAGACAGACATGAAGAGGTATGATATGGCAAGCAAGGCAAGGCGATTTTTTTCGTTTACTCTCATTGAGTTGCTGGTCGTGATTGCGATCATCGCGATTTTGGCGGCGATGCTGCTGCCGGCTTTATCCAAGGCGCGGGACAAGGCGCGGGCGATATCCTGCACCAACAACTTGAAGCAGATTGGCACAGGCATGAGGATGTACGTAGACGACCACAACGGCACCTTCCAGAAGGTGAGGGTCAGCGATGGCGGCACCCTCAATGCCGGCTCCTGGCCAGCCAATCCGGATGTTGTCGACTACATGAGCCTGGAAACCGAAGTGCATTACTGGGGCCTCATGCTGCATCCCTATATCGGCAACAAGAGCACCTTTGGCTGCCCATCGGCGGTGAATCCCAATTTTTATCCCAAGACCGAGTCGAAGGACAATCTCCTCAAGTACGCCACCTACGGCTTCCCGGGCACCTTCCTTGAAGGCGCAAAGGAGATGGGCATCAAGAACCCGGCCGAAACCGTGTTTTGCCAGGATACTTTTGAACATCGTTACGACAATAACGGCGACATGCCTTTTGACGGCATGACGCAGTGGGCCAGTGACGCGAAAGTAGTCTGGGAATATTTCCGCCACAACGACACCTGCAATGTGCCTTGGGTTGACGGCCATGTCAGCAGCATTGTCAGGCATCTCTATCATCCCCCTAAATGGTGGAACTTCAACCTGCAGTAAGAGCCATTAACTTTATATTGCGAGCGTCTTGGGTTGGAGAGGGAAAACAGACATGGAGAGGTGTGATATGACAAGCAAGACAAGGCGATTTTCTCCATTTACTCTCATTGAATTGCTGGTCGTGATTGCGATTATCGCGATTTTGGCGGCGATGCTGCTGCCGGCTTTGACCAAGGCGCGGGACAAGGCGCGGGCGATATCCTGCTCCAGCAATCTCAAGCAGATCGGCGTGGGCATGAGGATGTATCTGGACGACCACAACGGCACCTTCCAGAAAGTGAAAGTCAGCAATGGCAACAATCTCAATGGCGGCGCCTGGCCAGCTGATCCGAACGTCACGGACTACATGAGCCTGGAGGTAGATATGCATTACTGGGGCATCATGCTGTATCGCTATGTCGGTGACAAGGCCACCTTTGGCTGCCCCGCCGCAGTGAAGCCGGACAACAAGAGGCCCAAAATCCTGGCGATAGACGATATCTGCAAGTATGCCGCATACGGCTTCCCAGGGTGCTATCTCGAAGGCGAGAAAGAGATGGCCATCAAGAATCCGGCTGAAACCGTGTTTTGCCAGGATACTTTTGAGCATCTCTATGAAAACAACTATGGCGGCGACATGCCTTTTAGAGGCATGGGGCAGTGGGCCGGTGACCCGAAAAAAGTCTGGGAGTATTTCCGGCACAATGATACCGGCAATGTGGTCTGGATTGACGGCCATGTCAGCAGCATTGTCAGAAATCTCTATCATCCCCGCAAATGGTGGGATTTCAGCTTGCAGTAAGAGCAGACGAAGCCATTGTGAGCGTTTACCTAAGGGCGGCATCCGGGTTACGGGTGCCGCCCTGAATTTGTTAGCGCCGCAGATGGTTTTTTTCGCTCCTGGGTTATTGTAATGCGGGATTTGACGTTGGCTCAATGTCCGGAATAGAAGTTTACGCAGATAACATTATTACCGATAGAAGATGCTGTAAACGGCCATAATTCCAGGAGGACACGATGCTTAATTTATCTAAAATTAAAAAAGCGACTGTCTTTTTGATTAATGGAGTAAATAAGTCAAGCCTTCATATTATTCGCATGCTGACGACCGGAAGCGCGGTTATGTATTTTTCTCATTTTGTTCTGGCAGAATATATTGCCTGTTTATTTAGACAAGGAGAAGTTTCCATGTCAAGGCATTGCGAAATCTGTCTTCCGCTTTTGGAATCATCTTTATTTCTATTTTTACCGTTAATTTGTATGGTTATCCTTCTCCCTCTGGTTTTTAGTAAAAGGGAACATGCAAAACATGCTGCGCATTTAATATATGATTCAATGCTTGGCCTTATAGTCTTGTTTGATCTCCATGCATATAACGTGCTTGTTGACTATGTAAAGCGCCCTTTATAGATGAAATCGACTTCAAGTGCGAAAATATAGGGGCCGAATCCAGTAGCGCCCCTACTGGGCGCCACTTTTGGGGTAGGCCTGCATCCAAGCTTAAGCGAATATGGCGCAAAGGGGTATGGAATAGTTGACGGTGGCTGCCGCATGTTTCGCGCTTTTAGCGTTTTTGCCGTTGCGCGACTATTTTCCCTGTACAACACACCCTGAAAAAATCTGCGTTATCAGCGTAATCTGCGGATAAACAGCAGTTTCTCGCCCCCCGTCCCTTTCCTGATGCCGCGCTTGTCGGAATTCCGAATATCAATCGGTGACCGATTACGTCTTTAGAGGGTGGCGATTTTTTCGCGCATAGCCTTGATAGTGCAGTAGGACGACTTGCGGCAGTATGGCATTTGGCCGGTGTCACGCAGGATTTGAGCGTATTTGTAATTCAGGGTCTGGCGGGCGGTCAGGAATTGTCCCCAGAATCCGTAGTGCCATTTGACGTCGTGATCGGCTGGCCCCATATTGTCGAGCCATTCCTGTGGGAAGTACGCCAGCCATTTGGGCAGGGAGTTCAGCCAGGTGCCGGTGCCGATGTGGTCGGCTTTGAAGTCTTTTTCTGCGATGTCAAGCAGGCGGCGGAAGCTGTCACGCACATAGCCGGGATAATCAAAGAAGGATTCCGGGCTGAGGAAGTTGGCGATATGGAAAGTCAGGGTGCGGCGGCCATTGCCGTCAACGGCTTGGGGATTATGGCGTAGGCAGCCGCACTGGTAGCCGTTGCGTGTGCTGCGGTCGTGATAGTCGCGTTCGCAGCGCGCATCAATCGTTGGCTGGAATACGGCGAAGGCCTGGCGCTCAAAGGCGTCAACGTCGTTCAGGCAGGCCGCATAAATCGCCGCAGCCTGTTTTTCCAGGTCCAGCCAGGCTGGTTCCTCCCAGGTGATGTTGGGCGGGTTCAGGCCGCCCGGGTTGATGTCGGTTTTCCGATAGATGTCGACGCGGTTGCGGAGCGCGTCGACAAAGGACTCCTCGGGATGGCGTTGCAGCCAGCCGTGCAGGAAATGCAGCTTGAGTTTGACCACATCGTGCAGGTACTGGCGGTGTTCTTCCAGGGTCTTGGGAAGGGGTATTGGCGCAGCCATGGTCTCTCCTGATAGCGTCCTTACGGTCAGGATGAAACATCGGGTCATTCCACCCTGGCCGCAGGAAAGCGTGTCCATGTTGGTTGGAATCAGGGCGCAGTTGATTTCGCTTTGCGGGCTGCTTTGATGAAGCCAGGCCGGGCGGTGTCGATGAAGCGTTCGTCAACGCAGAGCGCGAGCCGGAAGTACCCGGGATAGCCGAAGCCGCTGCCAGGCACGGCTAAGATGCATTCTTCGGCCAGCATTTGGACAAAGTCAACGTCTGACATTGCGCCTGGGACTTTCGGGAAGAAGTAGAACGTGCCGTCAGGCATATTGAAGTCAATGCCGGCTTCGCGCAGAACTGCGGCCATTTTTTGGCGTCGGGAAATGTATGCGCCAGCATCGGCTTGGGTGCCCAGGGCTGCCAGCATCAGGCGCTGGCCGATGCAGGGCGCGTTGACAAAGCCGAGGATGCGGTTGGTGAGAGTCACGCCGGAGACTAAGCTGTCGACGCCAGGCATGGCGGGGTTGACCGCGATGTAGCCGACGCGCTCGCCGGCCAGAGCCAAGTTCTTCGAAAATGAGCCGATGATTACGGTGTAAGTGTATAAGGGCAGCATCGGCGGGACAACCGCGCCGTCAAACGCCAGGAAGCGGTACGGCTCGTCGGAAACCAGGAAGATGGGACGACCGTATTTGGCCGTGGCCCGGTCTAAAATGGCGGCCAGGCGGCGCAGTTCGTCTTCAGTGTAGATGACGCCGCTGGGATTGTTCGGGGAATTGATGATGACGGCTCGCGTTTTTTCGGTGATGGCGCGCTCAAAGCCGTCAAGATCGAGATGGAAGTCGCCGGGATTGGAGGGGACGGCGCGCAGGACGCCGCCGAAGTTGCCGGCGTAGAAGCCGTATTCGACGAAATAGGGCGCAGGGCAGAGGACTTCTTCGCCCGGGGTGAGAACAGCCCGGAAGAAGGCGTTGATGCCGCCAGCAGCACCGCAGGTTAGGACGACGTGGCTGGCCTGGAGAGGAGCCTGCTGCTCCTTGGCGAGGTAGGCGGCCAGGCCAGCGCGGACGTCGGAGTAGCCGGCGTTCGGCATATAGCCCAAACCAGCGGGGCGCGCTGCTTGTGCGGTCAGATCGCGCATAGCGTTAATGATGGCTGCCGGCGGCGTCAGGTCGGGGTTGCCCAAGCTGAAGTCGCAGACCTTGTCGTCGCCGTAGCGTTTTTTCAGTTCAATGCCAGCTTCAAACATGCGACGAATCCAGGAGGACGAAGCCTGGAATTTTTCGATCTGCGGTGAGACTAATTGCATAATACCTTACTCCAATAGGAAACAACGGTTTTTGCGCCGTGGCTTGGCGCGGTTTATGCCCGGTTGTCGGCGGCGTGCCGCTGGTCTTGCCGGGGCAAACATCAATATACACTTGTTCGGTGGACGCCGCCAATTTACGGGAGCAGGAAAGCCTCCTGCCATTCTGGCTTGGCGAGAAGGGCGTTATTGTGTGCGCTTCCGCCTGGGGCGTTGGAGCTGAGGAAGACAGGCGGAGTGAGGCCTTGTTGTTGGAGCAGGTCAATGGCAAGTGCTGACAGGCTGTGCATGATGAACGACCCTGCCATGGTGGAAACCGGCCCCATAGGGCTGTCGCCGACTTTGATGGCGGCATCGCCGCAGGGGACGTGGTTGTCGATAATCAGCAGGCGTTGCTCCAGCTCCCAAAGGTTGGCCAGGCGGGAATGGTTGCCGCGCTGCTGGCGGTAGTGTGACGAGGTGATGGCGATCACTTGCACGCCGCGTTCCAAGGCAGTCTCAGCCACGGCCAACGGAGCAGCGTTTTTGCCGGATGTTGAGGCCACGACTAGTACGTCGCCGGCCGCCAGGCGGGAGCAGGCAATGATAGAGCGGCCGAGCTCCTCGTTGCGTTCAGCAGCAGTGCTGAGCATGCCTGGCGTGCTGGAAATAGTCATGCCAGGACCCCACAGAGGCCGCCAGAAGACCGGGGCGCCAGCGCGGTAGAATACGTCTTCCGCTAAAATGGCCGAGTGGGTGCATCCGAAAACGTAGATGCCTTGGCTGCGGCAATATGCTTCCGCGATGATGCCAGCCGCTTTTTCCAGGACAGCGGATTCCTGTTCAGCAATTTGGTTGAGGACGGCAGTCGCTTGGCCAAGATAGTCTTGGAGTAGATGATGCATGGGTGTGCCTGGGTTGGTAACTTGAAAAAGTAAATGCACCTTTAATCTGACAAAGTGCATTTAATCTGAACAAAAAAGGGAAAAATGCAAAATCTCTCAGGGGCGTTCAGCTTTTTTCGGATAAGCTAAACACGTCCCATTGCTTTCCGCGTAGGGCGCTCCGGCCGATTCTGCATTGGGTATTTCGTTATCAACAACATGAATGAGTTTCGCTGGATGTCAAATCGACAGGTATATGATTTCAGGAAATGCCGTAAAGGGTCAGCCGTTGATAATGGCCATCCCCGTAGCATGTTTTCAGCGCTTCTGCCGCTCCGCGTCGGTGAACGCGATAGACATGGCGGACAGCGTAGTCCCAGCTCACTCTCGCCCCTCGCCCCTCGCCCCTCGCCCCTTTCCTGAGACCGCTGCTCATCGGATTTCCGAATATCAATGAGTGACCGATTACGAAATGCCCTGGGTGCTTTTCCCACCGGATAAAAAATTGCATGGCGCACTTGAAAAGCACAAAAGTCAGTGCTATAATTATATGGTAGATGCGTTTCCAGCAAAAAAATTGAGTAGGTGTTTTGATGCAGGTTACCATAAAAGACATTGCTTTAGCTGCCGGCGTCAGTCCTGGTGTAGTATCTTGTGTGCTCAACGATGGTACTTACACCCGCATTTCCAAGAAGCGCCGTTCCGAGATTAAGGATTTGGCTCGCAAGCTTGGTTATGTGCCTAATTTGCAAGCTGTGAGTTTGCGTCGTGGAGAAAATCCTTTAGTAGGTGTATTTCTGCCGGAATGGCTCGACCTCTTGCTGCTTGAGCTGGTTCATGGTTTGTCTGCCGAAGCATTTCGCTCTGACATCCCTTTAGTCTATAATTTTGGCATGACTTCAAAGACCTATGCCTCTTTTTTAGACAAGATGAATTCCCGGCAAAACATTGCCATCATCAGTTATGTGCCGTATTGGGAGAAAGATTTCGACTCTATCGTGTCGCGCCTGAACGAATTTGTACATGGCAATGGGAAAGTGATTGCCATAAACTCGTATGCTTTCCCTTTGGAACAAGTTATTTCCGTCGATTTTGACGATCAGCGCGGCGGTGAGCTTGCCGCCAATTTTATGTTGGAGCGCCCTGAGCTGAAGTCGATATTACTGGTGACTTGCCCAGCACCATGCTTTGAATGCCGCGCCAAGGCCTTTTGCCGTGTGCTTTCTGCTCATGGCATAGAAAATCGTTCTTTTGATTTTCATTACATCAACTTTTCTGTTGAGATTCAGGATTTGGTAAGGCTTATCAAAGAGCTGCCACGGCCAATAGGGATATTTTTTACTGTGCCTCGCAATATTGGTAAAGTTATAGAAGCGCTGGAGGATGAGAACCTTCAATTTGGTCGTGATATGCTTGGCGTGTGCTATGATTACAGTGATTCTAATCCTTATGTAGAGGGAATGTATACGATAAAACAATCTTTCTATGAACTAGGAGTAGTGACAATTAAGACGCTTGCAAAGATGCTGAATAATGCACCGGTCAAATCAACTACATTAGTGCCGAAACTAGAAAGAATAATTAACAAAAAGTGAAATTATGTGCAAAGAGACGTCTCATGTCCACATCAAAAACATCCCGCAGTCGCCACCAGCAGGTATTCACGTTGATTGAACTTTTAGTCGTCATTGCCATCATCGCGATTCTGGCCGCCATGCTCTTGCCAGCTTTGTCCAAAGCCCGGGAAAAGGCTCGCGCTATCGCCTGCACATCCAACCTAAAACAGATGGGCTTGAGCTGGCTGATGTATGCCGACGACCACGACGGCATAATATTGCCCTTGAACGTTCTGCATCCGCCTTACACCCTGCCGAACGGCAACACCTGGAGCGGCGCCTACAAGCTCTGGCAGGCCATTTTCCACCCTTGGCAACCGGAATTTCAACTCTATAACTGCCCATCCAACTCCCGAGCATCCAGCACCTACACGGGACAATACCACGGCGATCCTGCCATTGGCTACAACGCATGCGTCCCTAACGCCGGAAAACAGCTTGGCAATCTCTACCGCCCCGCAGAGCTGATGGTCTTCGCTGACGCCAATCACGCCCCCGGCGGCACTTATGTTCCCAACACATACGCCCTGTTTAACCCATCTTTCGCAAAACGGTCATTTTTATTTTTTTTGAAAAAATAATTTCGTGCTCAACATAGGCCTACCCATTATTCGCTCAGGTAGGAAATCTTCTTGAAATTTGCTTTTGTTGTGCCTGTG
>JAAZKI010000581.1 GCA_012799905.1 Lentisphaerota bacterium
CTGCCGTTGTCATCCGCTCCAGGCGTTCCTGCCTGGGTGTCGTGGTGCGATCCCACGTAGAGCACTTCGTCAGCCAAGTCGGTTCCCGGCAATTCGGCAACCACGTTTGCCGATTCACCTGGGCGCATGCCGCCTTGCACGCAGACTCTGGCTCTGGTGGCGCCTTCTTGCTGCCAGCGCCAGGCGTCCATGTAGGCCACGTTCATGGTCGGCTTGGCGCCAATGGCGCGGGTATAGGCCGGAAACATGCCGTCTGCCAGCGGAATTACTCCGGGATAGCGGATGTCGACAAACAGCAGAAAGGCCGGGTCAGCCTCAATCAGGCGGCGGTAGTCTGAGCGTGATTCGATGTGACAGCTGAGGTGGACGACTGCCTTGCCGCGCAGCCAGGAAAAATCCTGGCGCTGGTAGTCAACCGGCCCCGCAAAGAAGACAATCGGCGCTTCCAGTGTCTTGCCATCAGTCCCGGGCACGCTGCTGAACAGCGACGCCGGAAAGGATTGCCATTGGCCCCCAATCTCAATTTCCAGGTTTTGGGAGGTGACATCGCGCACTCCGGTAGGGAAGCCTTCCACGGTGACTTGGGCGCCATTTTGCCGGAAGCGTTCGCAGAGGAAGTCGACCGCCTCTTTTTCCTGGGGGGAGCCGGCCAGGCGGGCGCCGATGGTCTCGGTCAGGGTGCGCAGATCAGCAAGGATGTTTGACGTGGAAGCTTTGCCTAAATTCATGCTTGATTTCGTCCTTTCGGTTTGGCCTCGGCGCGCGAGGGCGGATTCAACTCAACCGGCCCCCGAGGTGCAGGGCGATCAGGAGGGCGCCGAGAATGACACGGTACCAGCCGAAGACCTCGAGGTCGCGGCGTCGGATAAAGTCCATCAGGCGGGCGATCACCCACCAGGAAACGATAAACGCCGTCAGAAAACCGACCCCGGCGGCAGTCCATTCCTCGGCGTTCAAGGCCGCCCCCTCCTTGTAGAACGTGTAGGCAGAGGCCGCGAACATGGTCGGTATCGCCAGGAAAAACGAAAATTCGACGGCGCAGCTGCGGGAGGCGCCGAGGAGAAGCGAGCCGATGATGGTAGCCGCTGACCGCGAGACGCCTGGAATCAGGGTCAGGCATTGGATGGCGCCAATGGCCAGAACCCGGCCATAGCCGAGCTGTTCCGTCGTCGCGATGGTCGCTGTTTGCGGCCGTCGTTCGATGATAATCAGCACTACTCCGCCGACCAGCAGGGCGATGGCGACGGCGAGCGTGGAAGAGTACAGGGCGTTTTTGATGGCGCTGCCAAAGACAGCGCCGACCAGGACGGCGGGCAGCACCCCCAGCGCGGCTTTCAGCCACAGGTCTATTGTCTGACGTCGCTGCTGCGGGTCGGTCAACGCTGTCCGCGGCAATAGTCGATCGTGGAAGTAGACCAGTACCGCCAGAATCGAACCAAGCTGTACGATGACAAAAAAAGCCTTTTTGAATGATTCATCCAGGTGGATGAATTCATCAACGATGATCATGTGGCCGGTGCTGCTGATCGGCAGAAATTCTGTGATTCCCTGGACAATGCCGAGAAAGGCAGCCTGTAAAGCGAGGAGCATGCAACATCCTTATATGATGAACGTAGCCCGTAAGAGGAAACAAACCGGATTGGCGACAGTCAAAACGCCAGGCGCACAAATAGTAGGAATGTCAATAACAAATAATATATACCTAATTAAATTGTTACGACCCCCAATTGGGATGAAAAACTCGTATAATTGATACTCGGAGTTCCGGTGAGCTTCAGAGCCAGGCTTCCCGGGTAAGGCGCTACGCACCGCTCCTCGCCCCTCGCCCTTCCGTCCAGTGTCGGCACTTCAGTGCCGGACGCACCGCTCCTCGCTCCTCGCCCCTAAGAAAAGTCCCTCGCATCAATCGGTGACCGATTGCAAAACACCCTATAATAAACGCATTTTCAATTTGCCAACCGGTCTGGGTGCGACATATTAACAGGAGTCCTCCGACCTGGCGCTGCCTGGAGCCGCGTCCAGAATTGAGTCAACCACCTTTAACATGCGAGGTGTCATGATGGCAAGCACTTTGTTGAACCTAGCTGAATTCCAACGTCGTTGGCAGGCCATGGCCGCTGTCGCCGAGAAAAGCGATTATGACGGCCTGCTGTTTTTCTCGACGGAATGCGAGCCGGCGAGCGTCCGTTACTTGTCTGACTATTGGCCGAGCTTTGAGACTGCGGGGGTGCTTATCGTCCCCGGCCATGAACCGGCCTTGATCGTCGGGCCGGAAAGCCTTAACTACGCCACCTCACGGTCGCGGATTTCCAAGATTATCCAAATCATGGATTTTCGGGAATCAAGTCAACCGGAGTATCCCGGCACCACGCTGCCGACCTGGGACGACGTGCTGCGTGAGTACGGTGTGCGCCGTCTGGGCATTGCCGGCTATTCCCTGGTGCCGTATATCATCATGAAGAATATCGCCGCTGCCTTAGGGTCGTTTGACGCTATTGGCAATGCGGACGCCTTGGTTCGGCCGGTCTTCATCAAGAAAAGCGAGGCGGAGCTCGCCTGTCTGAGGAAGGCCGCACAGGTGTCGGAATGTGGGTACAAGGCCGTCTTGGAGGTGGTTAAACCCGGCATGACTGAAGCCGAATTGTGCGGCATTGCGACGGCTGCCATGCTGGCCAATGGGGCCGAGACTACCGGCTATCCGATATGGTGCTGCTCAGGCCCCAATTCCGCCCATGCCATCAGCCGGCCGACGCTGCGTAAAATCGGCGAAGGCGAAATCGTCCATTTCAGCATTGGCGCCAAGGTTGAAGGCTACAGCGGCAGCGTCGGTCGTCCGGTCGTTCTGGGCCATTGTCCGGACAGCATTCGTCGTTTCCTGCAAGTCGGCCTTGATGCCGCCAATCTGACCGTGGAGTTGCTGCAAGCCGGCAGCGTGGCTGGCTCGGTTGCCCAGAAGGTGCACGACTATATCCGCGCCCAGGGCTACGGCCATGCCATCCTGTACGGGCCGGCGCACGGCTGCGGCCAGATGGAGTGCGAATATCCCTTCATGGAAACAAGCAGTAAATATGTCCTGGAGGACGGCATGGTCTTTATGCAGGATATGTTCCTGACCGAAAATCAGATGGGCTTCCGCTGGGAAGACGCTGTCATCGTCCGGCCCGGCGGCGGCGAATTGCTCTCCAGCTACGGTCGCGAAATTACGATTATTTGAACTGTGCCGGCATGGCGGCGCAGCGGGAGACAGGTTCCGGCCGGAGGTGGAGTGATTCGGGTGTCCGGCCGGAGTCGGGCTGTCCGTTTGGCTCGAAGTAATGTAAGTAGAGGGTGTCCAAAATTGTTTCTAACCACGAAAAACACGAAAGGGCTTAGGGTGGACTACCCGTCCACAACCTATTTTTTAACCACGGATGGACACAGATGAACACTGATTTTTTTGTAGGGTTGTTTTTTGTCACCACTGAACACGCGGAATA
>JAAZKI010000009.1 GCA_012799905.1 Lentisphaerota bacterium
CAATCAGGTCAGAACTCTTCCCGGGTTATGCCGCTGAAGACGTCGCTCCATGGTCCAGCCTTGCCGGCTTTGTTCACAGCGCGAACCCGATAATAATAGACCGTATGCGTTTTCAACCCGGTGTCTTCATAGCGCGCGTTCCGGTAGATGCCCGGCTCGACAGCCGCCAGAAAAGTCGATTTGCCAGGGCGGAATCCAGGTTTTCTGCTGCGATGCAGCTCATAATGCGAGAGATCGCTTTCCGTGTTCTGGCCCCAAAGCAGATACAGCTGCCCGGGCTTTTCCCCGCAGGCAGCGCATGGAGTCGTAATCAGTCCGGTGTAAACCGCGCCAAGAGGTGCGGGGCAATCGCCATGGTCAACGCTTTCCTCTGGACGAGCCGTCACCTTCCAGCCCGGCCCAGCGAGAAGCCAGGTGCAATACCCAAATGGCAGGCATGTTTCCAACGCTGACGTGGGGCGCTCATCCACGGTGACAGGACAGGGATTTGCCTTCCCCTGGAAATGAGAGCGCAAACGCGGCATCGGGATTTCCTGACCGTGAGTCTCAAGCAAACGCACTATGACTCCGCGACCGTCATCCGACCGCTTCAAAGCCAGCAGACGCATGTTATCTGCCGAGCACCCCAGCAGAGATTGACGACCAGGGAGCGTCCCTTTATGCGCTTGGACCCGCACTGAAAGAAGAGGATTGGCCAAACGCTCCGCCATCCGGGCGACGTTCGCGGCAATGTGGTCTCCCGGGTAAGATACGATGGTATAACGGAAGACGAAATTGACGTGGCTGCCGCCGGGTGTGTGCATCTGGAGCCAGTCATTGCAGATATAGGAGAAAATGGCTGAGCCTGATTCCGGATGGCCGTAGTCGGTCTTGTCCGGATGAATGCGCCCGAATTCCACCAAGTGACTGTCTAATTGAAGCAGCGCCACGCCGTATTTTTCATTTTCCACGCAACTCCATTCGCGTCCTGCCAGATACGTGTCAGTGCCATGGCCAGTCTGGTCAAGTCCTGGCGAAGCCTTGCATCCATTCAAATGGACGATGCGCTTCGCATCCTCCACCAAAAACGGAAACGCATAATAACCATAGCGGTAATAGCGGTTGCGGTTGACTAAACCACGGACATGGGAAAGTTCATTGCAGATATCAATGCGTTTTTCCCAGTTGGGCAGGCGAACGGTCTGCACAATGGCCGCACCAGAGACCGGCTCAGCCATTTCAGCGCGAACAATGATTTCCTCAGCACTCGTCTCAACCGTAAAAACGGCTCGCCCGGGCGACGCAAAACTCCGGTGATTGTCCTCGGTAAAGACGAATTCATTGGCATGATAAGGCGAGGCGGCGTCGAGAATCGAGCGTTGCAGCTGCTTGTCGAAAATTTCGCCGATTGAGCCATTTTCCGTAAACTCCAGGCGGTAGAAACTGTTTTCAATCAATGGCGGGTCAGGAACTGCCTGCGGCGTGACTTTATCCATGACAAGTTCGCGTTCAGGAACCAGTTGCCAGCCAAAGGAAGGCACTTCCGGACTCAGCTTCCGCCCTGCGCCGCCAGAGCCGGAAAGCAATTCACGACGGGCGAACATAGTTGGATTGAAGAGGAGCACGGAATCCTCTGGCGTATCAATCTTTTCCGCCAGTGCGCGCAGTGCTGCGGCCGCTTCGGTTTCCGCCGTCTCACGAGCCTTAGCAATCCAATCACGGTGCTGCATCCAGGTTTCATACACTCGCCGGCCCTGGTAGCCGCTAGTTCCATAGGAATGCTCGTCATTCCAAATCAGCGCATCCCAAGCGCGCTGGAAAATGATGGCCGGATACGTGTAGTCAGCGCCACACAGGCAGGCGACAGTGGCAATCTTCTCGGCCGTCGGCAACAAGCGGTCTGCGGCAAACTTCTCAGCGAGAAGTTCTGGCGTGGCCACTGGATGCTGATACCAGCCACCGGTGATGTCACCGCGTAAAACCGGAATGTGCGTGTCCCATTGTGCCCGAATGCGGTCGAAAGGTTCGTCGAATTTTCCGACCAGGCGCAAAGTCGGAAATTGCCAGATTTTATTCCACTCGACGACAAAATCGAGGAAGGCGGCACTCGGTTCTTGGTCGTCGTTGTAATTGCCAAAGAGCCACACATCATACGGATAGCGTCGCTCAAGCTTAGGAAGCATGACGCCCATCCTTGACGCCACATTCTCCAGTGTGGTTGACATGGAATCTCTCATTTTGGTGTAAATACCGAATTCACTGCCGCCCCAGCCGTACTGCGTGCTGGCCCAAACCAGCAGACGGCTCTGCTCGTCCGCGCCCTGCCAGTAGAACACCATTGGCAGGGACGAATCGTAGCGGACGTCGATTCTGGCGCCGCCACCGCCCGCAGCCGGATTCCAAGTCCGCCCCATTTTCGTATAGTCTGGCTGAAATATCGTCGAAGGCAGTGGATTCCATTGGTTCGGCGCAAAGAAAATATTGCGAATTCCGGCAGAGGCATACGGATTCACCATGGCCCAGCTCATGCCATTGTTGTCAATCATAGTCATGGTGGAACTGCGGATTTTCCAATCTTCTTCCAGACGCTTTCTGGAGTAGGACGAACGGCACATTTCCTCCAGGCCGTAAACCTGCGTATGATTTCCCGCCGCGCCGCAGCCAACGGCAATCGTTCCCTGGTTGATGTAGTCCCGCACCACTCTCTGCGCAGCGCGGCGTCCGCGGTCGGCGCCGTAATTGCCCCAGACCCACGTCCCTTCAAGCGCATAGCGATAGCGGTTTTCCCCTGGGTGGTCCGCAGTCTTTTTTGCCAACTCCATCGCCATCTCCAAAAAGCGCGAGCTGTTGTAGCGCTGGATGTACGGCGAATTATGCAATCCGATATCAGTATGCGAGGACACCACGGCATAAAAAGTCCATTTTCGGCCCCCCCCCAGAGGCACTCATACTCTGCTACTAAGCGCCCCTCCGCATCCGTCAAACGCCAGCATGATTGTTCCGCTTGGCGAGCTGCAGGGAACAGATGCGAACAGACGTACACGCCCGACTGCACCGGAAATTCCATGTTGTCCGCCAGCGTCACGCCTCCGCGCGTCGCACTCAAGTAAAGATATCCAGTGAAGTCGGATTCACAGATAAAGTCAACGCGCTGCTTTCCGGACTCCGCACGCGGAATCATGGAGAGTGGCTGAACATGGAAGCGAACGATGTTCATTTAGGCGCCTCGGCATCTTTATTGTACAGCTCTTGCCGTCCCATCTGGCTGGTTGGTCCGAGCATCCGTCCGCCGTCAACCAGAATATCCATCCCTGTGATGTACGATGCTGCTTCGGAAGCCAAAAATGCAATTGTCTCTGCGACATCCATTGGCACGCCGGTGCGCCCAAGCCAGTTGCCATCTGTTGGACGTGCTGCACATTCCTGTGGCAACTTTCCTGAGCTGTCTGGCCGCATACGCCCGATGAGCCCCGGGGAAACGCAGTTCACCGTAATCCCGGCATGGCCGACCTCCATCGCCAATGCCTTGGAAAAGCCGACTATGCCAGCTTTGGCAGCGGAGTAGTCCACTCGACAGGGAAGGCCATTGGCTGCTATCGACGCCAAATTGATAATCCGACCATATCTTGCAGCGAGCATATATTTAAGAACAGCATGGACGCAGCGCGTCGTCCCACCAAGATTCAGCTGCAAAACCCATTCCCAGGTCGCTTCCTCAGCCTCGTGAAAATCCGTTATCTTGCCCAAAAGCGCTGCCGAGCCCCCGGCATTGTTGACGAGAACGTCTATTCGCCCAGTTTGGGCAAAGACCCCATCCACGGCCGCCGCGATTTCAGACGCATTGCTCATCACATCGAGTTGCAGGGGCATTGCCCCCGTCCCAGCGTCGTTCAACTCCTCAGCCACTGCCTTTGCCCGCTCCAAGGTGATATCTGTGACAACCACGTAGAATCCGTCTCGCGCCAAGGTTCTGCAAGTCGCCAGGCCAATTCCGCCTCCTGCGCCAGTCACCAGGGCCACACGCTGCTCAAACATGGCTTCCATCCCTTCCTTCGCCATGGGGCTTGGTTGAAATGCTACGGCGTTTCAGTCGCCTGCTTGCTCCAGGATATCCTGCATGAGTCGATACGCTTCATCCACTTGTCTATCGGTCAATTTTTGCAGCATTTCCAGCGCTTCTTCCCGCTTATTGCTTGCCAGCAATTTTCTCGCGGCATCTAATGTCGCCTTGTATTCCTCGCGAAACTTCTCTTCCAAGGGAAGGTACTTGTCTCTTAGCATCGTTTTATCTACGTCTTTGCGCTTGAGCTTATAGGCAAGCTTGCCAAATTCCTCATTTTCCAATACTGCCGGAATCTTTTTAATGCCTGTTGGAATGGGTATGGACACTGCATAGCAAGTTGGGCCAGGTATTATATTCAAAGTACCTAGCACATCTGGGTACTCTGCATCTGGAAAATAGTCTGATGCGCATACGGTAGCGTTTCTAAAAGGGCACATATCAGGATATTTTTCATCATGGAAACGAGCGACATCGACAGAATCGGCAAGACTGATTTTGTCATGTTCCTTCATCTTTTCGATGAATTGCCCCATTGTGACTTGAAGCCGCGTAGCTGACTTCACAGCGCCGTCCGTCTTACCTCTGGAAAGATATGCCATTTCGGGAAAAATGAAATGGTTGGTGTGCACGGCGATGCCCGTGGCTATTATCCGGTATGCAATATGCTTGGGCGATATTTCAACGATAGCCGCTTCCTTAGGGTCACAGAGAAGGTATGTCTCTGACTTGGGATTGCTGCCATCCTGGGTCATTTCAGTCAGCTTTGCCAAGGCTTCTTGCACCGTTGCGCAATGAAAAGCTACTTTCGTCATAGTGCCGCCTACGTTCAGCACCGTCTTTTCATCCTCAGGATAATCCGCCGTCTTGGGCAAGGATGTGTCAGCCATTCCCAACCCCTTCTCATTAAACAGCATATAGGGGCTGAACGCCAGCGCTCTATATTTCCCACCACGCGCAGTAGCATGCTTCAAGGTCACTGGTATTTCTTTTCCCTCTCCCCAATCCCGTGTCTTATGAATGAATAGTTTCCCGTTGGCGCTGATATCAGGCGCAGCAACCCACGCCGTACATGCCATAAGGTCCACCGTGATTGCAGTAGTAATTGCGGTCATGGCTTTTTTCATTGCTCGTTCAGTTCTTTAGTTGTCAAAACGTTACGATAGTTAAGGAGAAAAA
>JAAZKI010000494.1 GCA_012799905.1 Lentisphaerota bacterium
AAATCGCATTGCCTCTCGACAATGCGGTCGGAGACTTTGAGATTGCGGATGATGGCGTATTCTGTTTCGCGCGTTCCGAGCCACAATGAGCGCATATCAAAATAAACGGCGACCGGGACGACAGCGGTTCCCTGGGACGTAAGCCAGGACATCCGGGTGACGTATTGGTGCCATTGGCCGTAATATGGCCAGAGCGGGTCCATTTCGCCGAAACGCGGACGGCCTCCTTCATTGCCGCCCTTTTTCTTTTCAAGTGGAATATTGCTGAAAACGAAGGTATTGACACCGCAGAGCAGCATGTAGTCCAGAAGAAACTTCATTGCCCAAGGTTGAAGGCCGCCGCCGTAAACAGCGAACAGCTCTCCCAGGACATATTGTGCGCCAATTTGGTGGGCAGCGCTGGAGGCCAACTTAGGAAACGGATGGAGTCGTTCGCCCGGATAGAGCTGGCGCCAGATCATATCGACGCCTGGCATGTCCAGGCCGCGCAGCGAGCGCAGGAAGGAACCCCAGCCCAGATGCGGCGCGTTGAACCATTCATCCTCGCCGCCAAAATGTCCGCCGGACATAATTCCATGGCGGCGGCACCATTCCCGGATCGGTTTTAGATACCGCTCCTCAAAGAGCTGTGCAATGACTTCCAAGTAGTCCAGCCGCTTTTCAGCCAAGGCGTCGTAAAGTCCAAGGCCGGGATTGACGAGTTTTCCGAGCCAGGGTTCGATATCGTAGCCCATACGCTTCTTGAATTCCGGAAGGAAATCCGTGCACCAGGGATAGCGGCTCAGGGAGCGTGCCGGAACCACCGGCTCATCCGTGAAGGCAAAGCGCACCGTTTTGCCAAAATGCTTGTCCCAGTGTTTCGCGTATGCTTCGTGGGTCAGCTTTAGGAACGTCGGGATAGCCTCTTTCTCCAGGACGTTGGGTATGGGTGCATTTGCCTTGCCTTCAGGCAGAATTTCAGCAGTTTCGACTTTGTAGCCCCCTTTGCCATCCGAGACAATCGTACGGCAGGCGAATTTCTCCGGATTGCTCCTGACGACCTGCCCACAGGCGCCGCCGGATGGCCAGCCTCCTTCGTCGTACAAATAGAAATTCATCCCCAGACGCGCGGCCTCTTCTACTACATCCTTCACGATGTTATGATATTCTTCAGAAAGGTACCTGGGAGTCATGGTCGAACGCGAGTTCACGCGGAATTCTCGCGGAATCGGATGCAGGCAAACCGACTTTGCACCGTGAGCTGCCATCTCTTGCAGCTGGGCCTGCATCTTTGCCGTGATCATCGGCGAAGAGGTAAGCCAGAAATACCCGGGAGAATGTACGCTGTCAGGATTGCGGAAGTTGTTTAGATCAAGCATGGCTGGACTCCTTAGCTGATTAAAAATGGTTCTTCCTGGGTTTGCGAAAAAACAGAGGCATTAGGTAGGAACTCATTTACGCAGAACATCACGCAGCGAGGCAGTGAACTTTTCCAGGATTTCGTCACATTCGCTGCGGTTGATGATCAGCGGTGGCTTGATTTTCAGAACATTGTGGCGAACTCCGCCCATTCCCAAGATCAAGCCGTGGCGGAATCCAGCCTTGCGGATTTCGCCGGCCTCTTTCTCCAATGGATTTTTCTTTTCCGGATCGTCAACCAGTTCCACCCCGATATGCATGCCCAATTGACGGACATCGCCGATTTCCGGATAGGTTGCACACAGCGCACAAAGCTGACTGCCCAGGTACGCGCCCATTTCACGGCAATTCGCCAGGACTCCATTCTCGAACAGCTCCAGTTGCTTAGCGGCAGTGATCATGGAAAGTGAAGGGTTCGCAAAGGTATGCAGTTCTTCTGTATCGCCTTGGAAGCCTTCAAGCTTGTCAGAGATGATGATGGCTGCCAAGGGCAATCCAGCGCCAAGTCCTTTGCCGAGGACGATAATGTCCGGGGCAACCCCGAAGTGGTTGGCGGCAAAGACGTCACCGATTCGTCCAAAGGTTTGAATTTCATCATAGATAAGCAATGTTTCGAACTCGTCGCAGATTTTGCGCAATTCCTGGAGATAGCGTGTCGGCAAAATCAACTGGCCGGCGCTGGCTTGAATCGGCTCGACAATGACCCCGGCAGGCTTTCCAGATGTCCCGCGTTGAAAAATTTCCCGCGTCATCGTCAAGCAGATATCAATGTATGTTTCCGTATCGACGCCAAGGGGATTACGATAAGTCACCGGATTCGGGATTCGGACAAAGGGGCGGGTCAACGGCAGGAAGCGGCTGCCGCCAAAGAATTTACCAGTGGATTTGGTTGAAATCCAGGAAGCCCCCATAGTGCCCAGGGTGGTGCCATGATAACTGTCAAACAGAGTGACGAAGTCCCTGGAAGGCTGTATATTTTTAAAGGCGATCTTCATGGCCGCCTCAATGGCCGGGCCGCCGCCAACAGTGAAAGACACCCTGTTCATTCCTGCTGGGGCAAGCGAAGCGAGTTTATGTGCCAGGTAATAGCGGGCCTTCGTGTCAAAGCCCTGGTGAATGTGAGTCATGTTTTCAATATGTTCATGGATGATCGCATTGATTGCATCATTGGCATAGCCAAGATACAAGGCCCAACTTTGCGAGGTGCAGTCAATGTAATCCTTGCCCTCAGTATCCCAGACCCGCACGCCCTTGCCACGCTCCAGAACCGGGCCGCCGCGGGAACCGCCGCCCAACATGACATGTGCGCTGTAGGCCTTCAGCTGTTCCGAACTTAACCCGTAAATCTGCGAAAGAAGCTTGTCCATACCGTCTTTTCCTGTGTTTTTTTTGAGCTATTCAATCAAATAACGGCGAAATTTCTCGAACACAAAGAGCAATATATTGGCAAAAATGATTTTTTCAACAATAAAAACTTGATTTTTTGAAAAAATGATTTTTATTATCATTAATATCCTGGAATGAACTGTGTTCCTGCCTGAGGTCAGTTGATTTTCCTAACCGTCATGTTTTTTTTCGCAACCCCTGGAAGAACTGTAGAAAGGGCTCCCTGATGTTCAAAGCATTGCAGAAACCGCGGGTAGTCTATCTTGGCTTGTCCTTGGAATTATACCTGACCTCCATGGCGTCGTACATGGAGCGTTGGGGCAAGGTTTTTGACTGTTGGCGTCAACAGCTTTCTCAACTGGCTGAAATCGTGTACTCGCGCACCTGCTATACGGAGAGCGACATGGCCGAGGCGGTGGCGGGATTTGCGAACTTGGCGCCTGATGCGATAGTGATGTCCCCACTATCCTATACAGCCAGCCTGACGAGTGTTCCGTTTGTTCAGGATTGCGGCATTCCAATCATCCTCTGGAGCACGCAATTCGCTGACAGGATCAAGGATGATTACCGGCCCGAAGACCTCAGCATGAATCATACGGTGCAAGGAACCCAGGATATCACCAACGTGCTCTTCCAGCGCGGCGTCGATTTTGCTGTGGTTACCGGTCATTACCAGGATGAAGTGAGCAATGCCAGGCTGGCTGATTGCTTGGTTGCAGCGCGAGCCGCTCGGCTGGCAAGGAAAATCCGCACCGTTTCCCTGGGTGGTATGTTCAAGGGGATGGGAGACTTCGAGTTTGATGCCGCCCAAGCAACCCGACAGTGGGGGCCGGAATTTTTCTCTGCGACAATAGACGAGTTCAGGGAAGAATTCATGTCTGCAGATGACCGTGAATTGGAGGAATTGCGGCAGCAAGACCTGAAATCTTATGAAATTGCACCGGAATTAAGCCAAGAAACACATCTCAACTCCCTGCGCGGATACCTGGCTCTGCGAGGCTTGCTGAAAAAATATCAGGCTGATGCCTTCACGATGAATTTTCTCAACCTGATGAAAGACCCAAAATGCCCGGTGCTTCCTTTTTTTGGGATTAACCGCCTGATGGCTGAGGGAATGGGATACGCAGGGGAAGGGGATGCCCTGCGGGCGGCATTGATGGCGCACTTGCGCCAGCTCGCCGGCATGGCTAATTTCACCGAAATTTACACGGTGGATTTCAAGCGCGATATCATGCTGATGTCGCACATGCAGGAATGCAATCCCGCTTTTGCCAAGCGTGACCGCAAAATCAAATTGCTTTACAAGAAATTTTGGGCGCCAGGGGTAGCTCCTTACTGTGGAATGTATTTCACCCTGGAGCCGGGTGAAACAACCCTGGTCACCTTGACCTGCAACGGGAAAGGCGGCTTCCGCTATATTGCCTTTACCGGAACCATCGAGGATGCGGAGCTGTTTCCCAATTATGACCGGCCTTACTGGCTGCTGCGCAGTCCAGGCAATGTATCGGAATTGCTCGACCGGTACAGCCTGACCGGAGGTACGCATCACCTGATCGCTTTGCCCGGCAATCAGCTTGCTAAACTCAAGCGGTTAGCCTTCTGGCAAAAATTCGAATTCTATGATATCACGGAATGAAAGCAGTCAGGCAGAAGGCTTAAACCAATGTAGAACGATTTATCTGTAAAATGAACTCTCAATCTCATATTGCCATTGACCTTGGCGCTGGCAGCGGCCGAATCATGCTCGGCGTCCGGCAAAAAAATGAAATCCAGCTGGTGGAAGCAGCCCGCTTCAACTATGCGATGAAACCAGTTGATGGCGTCCTTTGCTGGGATTATCAAGGCTTGTTGAATAATTTGATTGACGCTTTGCATGTTGTTTGCAGTAAACTCGATGCAGCGCCGCAGTCAATCAGCTGCGATTCCTGGGCACAGGATTTTGCTCTCCTGGATGCCGATGGCAAAGTCTGTGGTGAAATTGTCAGTTACCGGGAACAGCGTACTGCCGACATGCCGCAGCAGATCGCTGCCATGATCTCGCCTGAAGAATTACAATCCCGAATCGGACGAAAAGCCGCAGGCAGCTTTTCCACCCTGGGGCAACTCAAATTTCTGGCCGAGCATGAACCCAACTTGCTTGATCGCGCATCAATATTGCTGCACATCGCCGATCTAATCCATTACGAACTTTGCGGAAACGTGGTTTCCAACTGGGCTCTTGCTTCCGTTTCCCAGCTGATGAACATTCAAACGCAGTGCTGGGATACAGAAATGCTGGAGAAACTCCAGATTCCCACTCATTTCCTCGGCAAAATCGCTTCCGGAAAAATCATCGGCCAGGTCAATGATTCGCGTTTCCCGGCAATTCTTCAGGGAGTTCCGGTTGTCTCAGGAGTCGGACACGACACGGCAGCGGCATTTCTGGCAGGTGATTCAGCGCCGGATGACTTTTTTCTTTCATTGGGCACCTGGGCCATGCTTGGACATCAGCATGATACAAGCAAACCCTTTCCAGACAAAACCCATCCTATGGGCATCTTTCCTGGGCTCTGGACTGCTTTTCGCGGGCTCCCTGGAATGTGGCTGCAGCAACAATGCATTCAGCATTGGAAAAAACAGGGGAGTTTCCACAGTTATGCTGCCTTTGACGCCGCTGTGGACGCATCTGATTGCAAAGGAATTTTTGACCCGACTTCGCCTGAGTTGTTCAATCCCCCTGATATGCCTGCCGCAATCCAGGAGCTTTGCGACCAGAACCATTCCGAAATTCCAGTCACGCCCGGAGATTTCGGAAAAGTGATTAATCGAAGCCTGGCAGAGTGCTACGCCCAAGTCGCTCGACAATACGGTCAGGAGAACGAGCTGATTGTTACCGGCGGGGGCGTTAACAATGCCCCGCTGATGAAGGAACTGTCACTCCGGTTCCCCGCCATTCGCAAGGGGCCGTGTGAAGCAACCGCACTAGGCAATGTCAAAGCCCAGACTGCCGCACTATCCTGAAAATATTCTCAGACCATTGATACTCGTTGTTTTTGCGCTCAGCGGCAATTGTGGCAACGTTTGGGTGTCGCCCAACCAGTCGCACCGCTGGCGTCAGCCGCGCCCGAGAATTTTGACTTCCCCGAGGAGTCCGTAGGCGCGGTTTTCGCCATAGGAGGTATAAGACCGCCGAATCAAATTGCCCAAGCCGCCGCGAACCCGCAATGCCAGCTGATTTTCGCCGTAGCGCAAGCGGTTTTCCAAGTCAAAGCGGAACGGCCGCCAGGCCCGTGCAGGAAGGACGTGGCCATTGATGGACGCTTCGACCGCCACGCCGGCGTCCTCGACCTCAAGAACCGGCGCCGACGGCAACTTCTCCAGAGAGAATGTCTGCCGGTAGACGCCGGTGCCGGCAAAAAACGGATAGCCCTGGTCATTCCAGGCGCCGGTTTCCAGGATTGGCGCAGGCACCCCCAGCCGGCCGTCGGGAAGAACTTGGAAAGTTCCGGCCAGCGCCAGATGCATGATGTTGCCGGATGTATACGACTGTAGGCCCAGTTGCGGATCATTCCAGAAACTCGTCCGCACCCGGATGTAGAAGCTGTTGCAGCCGGGACGGCAAGCCGCAGCCATGGCATACCGGCGGTTGTACTCGTTCCAAAGCATCGCAGGCGACCATTCCTTGACTTCCGCGCCATTGATGAACACGTTCAGGCAGCTGTCGTCATCGACGATCAAGCCAAGGTCGGCCGGGATTTTCGCCAGGTCAAAGTCGCCGCGCAGCCAGTAGTGCTCGGACTCGGCTCGGCAAAACGGAAATGGGCTGCTCTGGGCCAGGACCGGCTGCCACATGCCTGGCACATCGAGTCCGCCGGTCCGCGCCCAGTCCTCCCGCAGGCCAATATCCAGCGGGTCGAGGCACATCTCCTGAACCGGGAGATAGTGATTTTCCGGTTCGGCCTTGAACCGCCATTCGCGGGGCAGGGTCAGAACCGGGCGCTCGTCCGCACGCACCCACGTCGCCAAGCGCCCCAGAGGGCGGGCGTCCGCAGTCGCCTCGGCGCCGATCCGGAATATGAAGGACTGGTTGTCCGCCAGGGTGAAGGGCTGCGAAAAACCGTCGTCCCCATCCGTCCCTGGCAGGACGCAGACCGCGCCACTGTCCGGATCAAGCAGCTCGGTCACCGGTCCAAGGCGGTGGCGGAGGGTCAACTCCTTGGCGCCAGGCATCTGGTTGGAGACCAGCAGCAGGGCGTCGCCATTGTCGTCCCGGCGCAGAGCCGTGATGACGTCATCCGCCCCGTCCCCGGTGACCGCATACGTCCCTGAACTTTTCACTGTTTTAGGATAACTACATTTTTCCCCTCACTTTCCTGCCAGCTTCTCCGGGTTCGACCCCATGTTCCAGCAGCAGTCCGGGGGCGATGGCTTCGAACACCTCCCTGGCCTTCAGCGGCACCTCCAAGTTCACCTTCGCCGCATCCGCAAACTGGACGACCTTGAACTTCCTGGCCAGGTCCATTGCCTTGTTAACCGTCATGGTA
>JAAZKI010000129.1 GCA_012799905.1 Lentisphaerota bacterium
TAAAGTTTGAACTACGTGCTCGTGCAAGCGAGGTACATATTGCAAGCTGAAGTTTGAATTGCATGTTGGCAGGCTAAAGCCTGCGTGACATACAGCAAACTAAAGTTTGAACTACATGCTCGTGCAAGCGAGGTACATACTGCAAGCTGAAGTTTGAACTACGTGCTCCTGCAAGCGAGGGACGTACTGCAAACTAAAGTTTGAACTACGTGCTGCTTCAGTCTGTCGCGCCAGTCTTAGGGCATGATAATGCAGCACGACACCTTGGCGTTGACTTCTTCCTTGATTTTTTGGGCCAGAGCCGCTGACGCCGGCTTGTCGGTCATCAGGATAGCAATGGCGTTTTTGCCTTCATGGTCACGCGGTGCATGGATGTTTTCGATGTTGAGGTTTTCCTCGGCGCAAGCGCCGGTGATTTTGGCAAGCACGCCGGGGCGGTCCGTGTACTCTACGAGCAGGGCGTTGCCCTTGGGCACGAAGTACACGTGCTCGAAGTCGTTGATGCGGGAGATCATCAGGTTGTTTTCGGCAATGGTGCCGCGGACGCTGACAAAGCCGGTCGGGCCTTCCAGGTCAATGGTCATGGAGTTGCCGTATTTCTTCGATTCGTCTGTCTCGCGGATTTCGCAGGTGATGCCTTTGTCCCGCAGGTACGCCTGGGCTTCCTCCGGGTCTTGTTGGTATTCAAAATGCTCGGAGAGGGCGGCGCAGATGGGCGACATGAACCATTTGGCGAATTGGCTCAGTTCGCCATAGAAGCTGCATTTCACCTGACGCACCGGCGACTTGCGGCCGATGTAGCAACGGGCGACATAGGCGATGCGGTAGGCCAGCTGCTGGTAGTTCTCATCGAGTTTGTCAGGCAGGCCCTTGTTGACTACGTAAGTGTTGATGCCTTTGTCAAAGTAGCCGATGAGCTGTTCGGCAGCGCGCTTGGCTGCGTTGAAATTGGCTTCGAAAGTATTGGCGCCGAGGTGCGGGAGCATGATGTCAGCGATATCGGCGACGCTTTTCGGGCCGGGTGCGTCGGCTTCATAGACGTCTGTGCAGAACAGCATATTTTTTTCGGCCTTGATTGCGCGGAGGTCGTTTTCATTGATGATGCCGGCCCGGGCGCAGTTGATGAGCAGGCACCCTTTTTTGACGAGGGAGAGCAACTTGTTGTTGATCAGGCCGCGGGTTTCATCATTTTCCGGGATGTGGAGAGTGATGATATCGGCCTGGGCGAAGACGTCTTCAATCGTCGTCAGTTTGACGCCCAGTTCGGCGGCGCGCTGGGTGGCGACGATCGGATCGTAGGCGAGGACCTTCATGTCAAAGCCGGCCACGCGTTTGGCGACCAGCTGGCCGATGTTGCCGAGGCCGACGATGCCGAGCGTCTTGCCAGTCAATTCGCGACCCATGAATTTCTTTTTTTCCCAGCCGCCTTGGCGGGTGTCGATGTCAGCTGGGATGATGTGCCGGTAGGCAGCCAAGGCCATGGCGATTACTTCCTCGGCGACGCCGTTGGAATTGGCGCCCGGGGTGTTCATTACGTCAACGTTGCGACGGCGGGCGTATTTGATGTCGATGGTGTTATAGCCAGCACCGGCGCGGACGACGGTTTTCAGCTTGGGCAAGGCGTCGATGACCTCAGGAGTGATTTTTTCGCTGCGGACGATGAGCGCTTCGGCGTCCTGATGGGCGGCCAGGAGCGTCATGAGGTCGGTATCAGAATCCTGGACGACTTCGTAGCCCTGGGCTTTCAGGATGTCTTGGGCAATCTTGTCCAGCTTGGTCGGAATCAGAACTTTTTTCATGAATACGCTGTCCTTGAGTATGAAGTGAAATGGTATATCGGGAGCATTATTTGGGAAATGAAGTTTTTACTATAAGTTTTTTTGGATGCTTTTCAATTCAGTTCCCTGCAACTAGTGGTTTGGCAGGGCGAGACTTGGCGTCATGAGTTCGGTAGCTGGAGGCAAACGCAGAAAAAGCAGAACACCGCTGGACGCAGAATCCGCCATCGCGCCCAGCGGTGTTTTTTTTGGATTTTGATGGTTTATGCGAAGAAGTCGACGCCGCCCTGGAAGATGCCTTGGCCGTGGACGCCGGGGATGTTACTGGCGATAAAGGTGTCGATCATGCGTTCGCTGTGGCCCATTTTGCCCAGGATGCGTCCATCCGGGCTGGTGATGCCTTCGATGGCGGCGACAGAGCCGTTGGGATTCCAGGGCATGTCTGTCGCCGGCTTGCCGTCGGACCCGGCGTATTGGAAGGCCACCTGGCCCTTGGCAAGCAGTTCCTGCACTTGTTCGGGGGAGGCGACGAAACGTCCTTCACCGTGAGAGATGGGGACGGCATGGACGTCGCCGGGCTGGCAATAGCGCAGCCAGGGAGAGAGATTCGAGGTCACGACGGTGTCAACGGTGGTGGCCACATGTCGGCCAATGGCATTGACGGCTAGGGTCGGGTCGTCTGGCGCCAGCTGCGGCCGAATTTCGCCGTAGGGCACCAGGCCGAGTTTGATGAGGGCCTGGAAGCCGTTGCCAATGCCCAGGAGCAGGCCGTCGCGGTCTTGCAGCAATTCGGTGATGGCGGCCGCCAGCCGGGGATGGCGGAAAGTCGCGGCGATGAATTTTCCGGCGCCGCCCGGCTCGTCACCACCAGAGACGCCGCCAGCGAAGGTGACGATTTGAGCGTTGGCAATGGCCTTGGCGAGGTGGGCGATGCTTAGTTCGATGTCAGCCGCGGATTTATTGCGGATGACAAAGCTGTCGACGATGGCGCCGGCTCGCTCAAAGGCCCGCTGGGTGTCGTATTCGCAGTTGGTGCCAGGGAAGACCGGGATGAAGACGCGGGGTCGAGCCGTGCTTTTGATTTTGCATTGGCGCGGCGTTGGGTTGACTTGGGGCTGCCAGGGCGGCGGCAGTGGCGCTTCGACGTTCGTCCGGGTGGGGAAGACTTTTTCCAGCGTCTCTTGCCAGGCGGCGAGCGCGTCGTCCAGGCTGATGGCGGTTTTGCCGATTTGGATAACCGGCTCGGCAGTGGTGCGGCCCAGGGGAACCGCGCCGTCCAGGCTTTCCGGCCCCAATCCTGGCCTGGCTTCGATGATGATGGCGCCGTAATCCGGGCTGAAGAGTTTTTCAGTGGTCCATTCTGGATTGATGTCGACGCCGAGCCAGTTTCCGAAGCACATTTTGCTGATGGCTGCGGCGATGCCGCCTTGTCCAACCGTGTGTGCAGCGACGACTTGGCGGGTGTTGATCCAGCGTTTCAGGCGGGCGAATTGCTGGCGCAGGCGTTCGAAGTCAGGCAGGTCATGGTGGTCACGCGGGGACGGGAGCAGCAGCACTTGGTTGCCAGCGCCTTTGAATTCAGGGCTGATGATGCGTCTGGCCGGCGCTGGGGCGACGGCAAAGGCGACCAGGGTCGGCGGTACTGAGATGTTTTCGAACGTGCCGGACATGGAGTCTTTGCCGCCGATGGACGCGGTGCCGAATTCCATTTGGCCGCGCAAACCGCCCAGCAGGGCCGCCAGGGGCTTGCCCCAGCGCTTCGGAACGTCGCCCAGGCGCTCGAAATATTCCTGGAAGGACATGCGGACGTCGTTCACGTCACCGCCAGCAGCAGCGATTTTAGCATTGGCCTCGACCACTGCATAGAGTGCGCCGTGGAACGGGCTCCATTCGCTGAGCCATGGGTTGAAGCCGTGGCTTAGCAAGGTGCAGGTGTTGGTGCATCCAGCGACCGGAAGTTTGGCGGCCATGAGTTCGTTCGGGGTCAGGCGGGTCTTGCCGCCATACGGGCAAAGGACGGTCGCGGCACCAGCGGTTGCATCAAAGTTTTCGACCAAGCCTTTTTGGGAGCAGACATTGAGGTCGCGGAGGTTATCCAGCCAGTCTTGCGCCAGGTCGGAGCCGTCTTTTTTCCAGGCTGGCTTGCGGGTGAAGAAGGCGTGGTGCGGGTCAGGCGTTGCGACCACGGCCTTGGTGTGCTGGGTCACGCCGTTGGTGTCAAGGAAGGTTCTGGCCAGGGAGATGATGGTCTCGCCACGCCAGGTCATAGACAGCCGCGGCGTTTCTGTCACCTTGGCGACCGGCGTGGCTTCGAGGTTCTCAGCCTGGGCGAGGGCGATGGCGGCGGCTACGTTTTCTGGAGCGATGACGCAAGCCATGCGTTCCTGGGATTCGGAAACGGCCAGCTCAGTGCCGTCCAGGCCATCGTATTTCGTGGGAACCAGGTCCAGGTTGACCTCCAGGCCCGGAGCCAGTTCGCCAATGGCGACGCAGACGCCCCCTGCGCCAAAGTCGTTGCAGCGCTTGATCAGGGTTGAAAAAGCCGGATTGCGGAACAAGCGCTGGATGTTGCGCTCCAGGAGCGGGTTGCCTTTCTGGACTTCAGCGCCGCCTTGCTGCAATGACTCGTCGGTATGAGCCTTGGAGGAGCCGGTCGCCCCGCCGCAGCCGTCGCGGCCAGTGCGGCCGCCAACGAGGAGGATGACGTCATCCGGAGCAGGCTGAGCGCGGACGACGTTGGCTTTGGGGGCGGCGGCAATGACCGCGCCGAGTTCCATGCGCTTGGCGATATAGCCCGGATGGTAGATTTCCTGGACTTTGCCAGCAGACACGCCGATTTGGTTGCCATACGAGGAGTATCCCGCCGCGGCGGTAGTGGTGATTTTCCGCTGGGGCAGTTTGCCGGGCAGGGTGTCAGCGATGGGAGTGCGTGGGTCGCCAGCGCCGGTGATGCGCATCGCCTGGTAGACGTAGGAGCGTCCGGAAAGAGGGTCGCGAATCGCGCCGCCGAGGCAGGTGGCTGCGCCGCCGAACGGTTCGATTTCGGTTGGGTGGTTGTGGGTTTCGTTTTTGAACATCACCAGCCAGTCTTGGAGTTCGCCGTTGACCTCGGCTTGGATGGCGATGGAGCAGGCGTTGATTTCCTCGGAGGCGTCGAGGTTGTCGAGCTTGCCTTGGCGTTTCAATTCTCTGACGCCGATGGTGGCCATGTCCATGAGGTTGACGGGGCGGTCTTGGCGTCCCAATTCCTGGCGCAGGCGGCAGTATTCCTGGTAGGCTGCTTGGATGGGCGCGGTCAGGGGGCCGTGCTCGAAGTCAACGCTGTCAATGCTGGTGTGGAAGGTCGTATGTCGGCAGTGGTCGGACCAGTAGGTGTCAATGACACGCAGTTCGGCATAGGTCGGATCGCGTTTTTCCTCGTTGCGGAAATACTGTTGGCAGAACGCGAGGTCGGCCGGCGTCATGGCCAGGCCGAGGTCGCTGATCATGTCAGCGAGGCCGTCGGCGTTGAGGTCAATGAAGCCGGTCATGATTGGAACCGGCTCTGGCGCCGGTGTTTTCGGCTTCAGGGAAAGAGGCTTGCCCAGGGCGGTTTCCCGGCTTTCGACCGGGTTGATTAGGTAGCGCTTGATTTTTTGCAGGCGGTCAGGGCTGATGTTGCCAGTCAGGCGATAGACCGTGGCGGTGCGGACTAGCGGCCGGTCTTTTTGAGTCAGGAGCTGGATGCACTGGGCGGCTGAATCGGCCCGCTGGTCGTATTGACCGGGAAGCGATTCAATGGCGAAGGTCGTGGCCGCAGGATTGGCCGGTAGATCGTCCTCATAGATGATGTCGCTGTTCGGCTCCGAAAGCACGCTGTCGCGGGCAGAGGCGTAATCAGCGTCGCTGAGGCCGGAAAGGTCGTAGCGTCTGAGGAGGTGGAGTGACTGCAATTCGGCGAGGCCGAGGTTCTCGCGAAGTTCCGCAAGGAGATGCTGAGCCTCAATATCGAAACCAGGGCGCTTTTCGACAAATAATCGTCTGACGACTTCCATGAGTATGAATTCTCCTAAGAATTAGGGGCGTGGGGCTTTTTTTAGGGACGAGGGGCGAGGGGCGAGGGGCGAGGGGCGAGTTGAGCTTGGATTACGTTGTCCGCGAGGGGCTTTTTTTAGGGGCGAGGGGCGAGGGGCGAGGATTTAGTGAATTTTGGACTTTAGCGGCGTTGTTGCCGCGAGGATTCAATAAGAGAAGACTGACAGGTCGTTTTTGATGCGGTTGGCGTCTTCAAGCCATAGCCATAGCGTATCCGGGATTTCGAGAATGCGTTGGCATTGGTTCAGGAGCTCGATTTCCTGGGGTGCCGTGGTGCCGTCCACTGCGGCTAAGTCAAGGAGATTGGCCAGCAGGCATTTTTTTTGTTCTGGGGTGAATAGTGTTGCGATGGTCTGGAAGAGTTCTTCCAGTGAGCAGGAGTTGAGGACGCGCCGGCCCTGGGCGAGACATTCGCGCTGTTCGAAGATGCGGCTAATGGCAGTTAGTTCGCTCTCGGCCATGACATTGTCAGTGTGAGCCATAGCGAGCATGGCGGCGGCGAAGTAGACCACGTTGGGCAGATACTTGCGCTCATGCGGACGGGCAAAAGTTTTGGGCGCTTTTCGCTTGGCCTTTTTTGGCAGAGGCGGTGGCGTCTTCGGCAAAGGCGGTGGCGTCTTCGGCAGGGGCGGTGGGCTGTTCATGGCGGCATCTGGCGGCGGGCGTTGGCTGCGCAGGCGTTCAGCCAGGGGGCGGTCGCGGAGGGCGAAGGGGAGGCGCCAGGTTTCGTCAGTCGTTTCCAGGCAGATTTCAGCGCCAAAGGGCTCCTCGCAAATCTCCAGGCCAGTCACGTCATGCCAGTCGAAGCGCAGGCGCTGCGGCGCGGTTTCAGGCTGGCGCCCGAGAAAGACAATGCCTCCCGACCAGGTCGCCAGCCAGCCTTCTCCTGCCTGGCCGGACAAGGTGCGGAAAACCCGCAGAGCCGCCGAGGGGTACTTGTGACCGCTCTGCTGCTGGAATAATTGTTGCATCGACCAGGGGAGAGGCGTGGACATGGACAGAAGTTATGCTGGGGGGGTGACAGAGCAGGGGGAATCATTCCATAAAGGACGCCTGTGACATCTCTTTCAGCTGCTGGGTGTACGCGCGGGCAGATTCCAGGCGTCCTTCTTCGACGAGGCGCATGTAGGTAGCGAGCACCTCATGGTGGGCTTCGCAGGTGAGCAGGTTGCGCAGGGGCATGAGTTTTTTGTTGGGGGCTGGGGCGTCAAAGTCTTCTGGTGTCCAAGCCGCATTGATCAAGGCTTTGGCGTAACTGCTGTTAGCGGCCCAGCATTCGTGGAAAGCGATGATTTTGCTCCAGTCCGTGAGGGGCTCGGAGATTTTTTTCATATAGGCGTTGAAGCCGTCTCGCTGTTTGCCGGTCAATTGCCGGATGCTGCTGCCGTCGGCGGTGAAGGTCGTTGGGAAGAGTTGCAGTCCGCAGACGCCTTCCTCGTCAATGTCAAAGCTGAGCAGGGCGCCGATGAGCCAGAAGTCGGCCGGGGCGTAGGGGCGGTCTTTTGGCCAGGGGAAGTAGAAGTTTCCAGGGCAATAGGCAATGGCGCTGCCGTTCCAATTTTCGACGCCCTGGAGGCAATGAGTGTGGATGTTGACGACGATGTCAGCGCCAGCGTCGGCAAAGGCGCGGGACATGTTGACCACCCTGGGGCTGGGGATGGGGTTGTATTCATTGCCGCCATGCGTGATGACGATGCAGCAGTCGACCTGGGGGGCGAGCTGGAGGATTTGGCTGATGTTGAAGCAGGGCGACAAGGGCGCAGCGCCCGGCTTGTTCGGGCCGGCGCCGCCGAATTCGTTTTCAGCGACGTTGAGAATGCCGATGCTGATGCCATTCACTTCGATGATCAGGGGCTGGATGGCCTCGTCAAGATTAGGGCCGGCGCCGACGGTCTTGAAGCCGTTGCTCTCCAGAGTGGCGATCGTTTCCAGAACCGGCTCTGTGCCAAAGTCGCCGATGTGGTTGTTGGCCAGGAGGGCCACGTCACCGCCCCAGGCGTGCAGGAAGTCGATGGTGCCGGGATGGCATTTTATATTGGGGCCGCTCTTGACGATCGGGGTGTCAGCAGTGGTCAGTGGAGTCTCAAACTGAATCAGCGACAAGTCAGCGGCGCTGAAGATGTCTTGCAGGTCAGCGAGGATTTCCTCAGATTTGCCTTGGAGGACGAATTCTTCGCCAGTGGCTCGCGGGCAGCAGTCGCCGGCAATCAGAACGGCGGCGCGCTTGTCGCCGCGCGGCTTGCGGATGGTCAGGATGCCTTGGTCTTGGATAACTCGCATGGCAGACTCCGTGTGAATGGGGTGATTGGTTAGAGGATATTATGATTTATGGTCGTCATGGCGTGTTTTCGACGTTGAATTCGAGGTCGTCAATAAAAACCGTGAATGTTGTTTTTTCTGGGGTGATGCGCGGGTAGAAGTCAACGACGAATTGGAACGGGGCGTCAAGCACCTGGTTTTTATCGCCGCCGCGAATAGTCGGCGGGTTGGCAATCAAATCCCATTCCAGGTCGCGCCAGCCTTCCCAGTCGATTTTATCAGTCTTGCCCTGGAAGATTTCGCCGCGGCCGTCGCGGAAGCGCGGTGCGAAGGGAGTGCCGCAGTTGGCGCCGAACATCTTGAAGCGAACCCGGACGATTTTGACGTTGGTTTCCCCTAGGCGTTGCGAGAACAGCTTGACCATCCAGCTCTTGCGCTCCTGTTCCGGGAAGGCCGCGTGCAGGCGCAGTGAGCGCTGGCCGGAGGCGGCCTGCTCAGTGGAAAGCTCGGCAGATGTTGGAAGCGGCTGCCCGTTCGCCATTTTAGCTGGTTCTGGATAGACCAGGTTCCACGGATTGCTGCTTTCAAAGTCGAATTTGCACCAGCCGTCTTTTGCCGCCAGAGGCAGGACGGTGACACGCGGCGCTGCGGTCGGTGCGGTCGCTGCGGCCAGGACGGGCGGGGTTGTCAAAGTTGACAAAGCAGGGGCGGAGGCGCCGTTGTTGGCTGCTGCTGTTGGCGTCAAGGGCAGGACAGCGGTGCGGTCTGGGCCGGCCACGGCGTCCCGGTTCAGGAAGCGCACGATCGGCTCGGAGAACCGATACGCGTCATCATGCTTTGGCGGTGCGATGACAGAACCCTGATCCTGGCCAGTGGCTGCCTGGAAATCGGCCAGGCTGCTGGCGGCGGCGTCGCGGATAAAGCGGCCAGGATGAAAGGCGTTGGCGCTGGCAACGTACTTGGCAGTGCTCGCGACCTGGACTTCCTGGTCAACGCTGTTGGCGACGATGCTGGCATGCAGGTGAAGTTCTGCCTTGTCCCGCACGACCAGGCCGGTTTTGCCGCCGAGGATGGCGCAGTTGCTGACAACAACCTTGCCGTTGCCGGCAGCGTCAAAAGCGTCAGCCCTAGGAGACCCGAGGACGACGACGTTCTTGAAGAAGAAAAGGCCATTTTCCATCGGGTTGCCCGGCGTGTAGCCGAGGCCGCGGGCACGGTCAGACTGGGTGCGGACTTGCGGGCCGACATTGTTGCGGACAACAGAGTCTTCCAAGCTGCGTGCACCGCCGACAAAGTGGACGCCAATGCTGCGGTTGTTTTCGACCAGGACGCCCTGGTACCAGGAGCGGGAGGCAGTCACATCCTGGATGCCGTAGGTGTTGTCATGGAAATGGCCGCCGCGAACCATGGCGGCGACGTCTTCGTGAATGGAAAAACCGTCATCGCCATTGCAGCGGGCAGTGATGTTTTCAAAGAGGAGGCCTCGGCAGTATCCGTGGATGTTGAAGCCGTCGTTGGAAAAGTGTTCTGCAATCAGATTGCGGACGGTGATATAGCTGCGGTTGGAGAGGGCGACGCCAGAGACGCGGGCGGTGACGTAAAGCCCTAGGCCGGCCGGGGTGCGGCCTGGTTCGCAGCGGATGTACATCCCGTCCGTGGTGCAGAGTCCCCGGCCGACTTGCAGCGTATCGGGCTTGGCGCCGCGGGGCAGGGGAGTCAAATCGCGATTCACTAAGTATGGCGCCAAGGCGCCGTACTTGATTTTGGCCGGTTGGAAAAACAGACCGTCGCCCTTATCTTGCCATTGGTCTTCCGGGACAGCCATCAGGCCGCTGATGATGGCGCCATTGCCTTCGACGGTGATCGGGTGGGTCGGCGTGCCGTCAACCGGAAATGTGATGCTCTCATAAAACGTCTGGCCAGGCGCGAGCCAGAGCGTGTCGCCCGGGCCTAACAGACGGGTCGCGGCGGCAATCGTCTTCTTGGCAGTCGCGGCCGACAGCCCGTCCTGGCTGTCCTGGCCGTTCTGGCCGTCAACATGGATGGTCTTGGCCGATAGCGCCAGCATTGAGAAAAAAGCAACGGAAAAAAGAAGTTTTCGCATAGTTGTAAAGGTGTTTTTCGCAGGTGAGGGTTGGCAATGCAACATGCGTCTGGCAATGTCTTTGAAGAAA
>JAAZKI010000010.1 GCA_012799905.1 Lentisphaerota bacterium
GTGGACAGTATAGTCCAAGCTCACCTCGCCCCTCGCCCCTCGCCCCTCGCCCCTAAAAAAGCCCCTCGCCCCTAAAAAAAGCGCCTATTCCTTGATTTCGACCAAGGTCAGGTCATACTCCAGGGTTTCGCCGGCCAGCGGGTGGTTGCAATCGACCAGGACGCTGTCCTCGCTGATCTCAATGATGCGCCCTGGCATCGGCTCGCCATCGCCTTGATCCACTTCGACCATCATGCTTGGCATTGGCTCGCTGCCCAGGCGGAGCTGCGTCCGCTTGACTGTCTCCACCAATTCCGGATCATAATCGCCGAAAGCCTCCGAGGGTCCCAAGACCACATGCCGACGTTCACCGGCAGCAAGTCCGACGAACGCCTTCTCCAGGGCCGGCAAAATGTCCTGCCCGCCCAGGACGATTTCCGGAGGCGGCGCCCCGTGCGTGCTTTCCAGAACACGGCCGCCCTGGGAACGGCAGACATAATGAATCAACAGTTTGTCGCCCATCCGGGCTTTTCTGGTCGCTGTCATGGTTTGGACTCCTTTTGCATGGTGAACGGAATCGGCCGCTCCTGCACGAACCGCCCAGCCGTCAAATACGACAACCAGGCCGGATCAAAACAGTTTCTTTGACCCTCGCCAACGCCAACCGTTCCATCATCGGTGCAGACGACGCTTGCGCAAACGAATCGCTGCCGGGGTCACTTCCACCAACTCATCCTCGTTGATGTAGGAAATGCACTCTTCCAGGCTCATGCGCACCGGCGGCGTCAAAATCACTGCCTCGTCCGAGCCGGAAGCTCGAACGTTGGTCAGTTTTTTGCCCTTTGCAGGATTGACAATCAAATCGCCTTCCCGGCAATGCTCGCCAACAATCTGACCCTCGTAGACGTCAACGACCGGGTCGACGAACAGCCGCCCGCGCTCCTGCAAGTTAAACAGCGCGTACGCCACCGTCTTGCAAGTCAGCATGCTGACCATGGCTCCGCGCGTCCGATAACGGATGTCGCCGACATACGGTTCATAGCCGTAAAACACATAATTCATCACCCCCAGGCCGCGGGTGTCGGTCAAAAATTCAGACCGATAGCCCAGCAGGCCGCGGGTAGGGATTTGGCATACGAGGCGCGCCATCCCGTTGGCAGTATCCATCGTCTGGATGCGCCCTTTGCGCTGCCCGAGTTTCTCCATCACCACGCCCACGCAGGCCTCATCCACGTCAACAGTCAACTCTTCAAAGGGCTCAAGTTTCCTCTCCCCCTCCATTTTGAAAATCACTTGCGGCCGGGTCACCTGGAATTCATACCCCTCCCGTCGCATCTTTTCAATCAGAATCGACAGATGCATCTCGCCGCGGCCTGCGACCTGGAAGCCCATCCCCTCCCCCAGCGGCGAAACGCGCAACGCCACGTCTGACATGACTTCGCGCGCCAAGCGCTCCGCCAGATGACGCGAAGTGACAAACTGCCCTTCCCTGCCTGCAAATGGCGAGTCATTGGGGATGAAACTCATGGAAATCGTCGGCGGATCAATCTCCATCGGCGGCAGCGGGCACGGATTCAGCGGGTCGGTGTAAGTGCAGCCGACTGTCACATCATCCATCCCTGAAATCGCCACAATCTCACCGCAACAAGCAGTCTCCACTGCGACTTTTTGATTGACCTCGAACCGGAACACCTTGGTGATCCGGGCTGGCCGCACCGTCCCGTCCCGCATAACCACCACAATTTCGCGGTTGATGTTCAAACTCCCGCCCGTAATCTTGCCGATGCCAAGACGGCCGAGATAGGGCGAATAGTCAATCGAACTGACCAGAACCTGCAATGGGTCGGAAGACGACCCTGAGGGCGCCGGAATCCGCCGGATGATATGCTCGCACAATGGCCCCAGATCGCGCTTCTCGTCGTCCAGGTTATCGACCGCATAGCCATCCCGTCCCGAGGCGTACACGACCGGGAAATCGAGGATTTCGTCCGGCGCGTTGAGACGCACGAACAAATCAAAGACCTGGTCAACCGCCCAATGCGGGCGGGCGGCCGGCTTGTCAATCTTATTGATCACGACAATAATCGGCAAGTGCAGCGCGAGGGCTTTCTTGAGCACAAAAAACGTCTGCGGCATCGGGCCTTCCTGGGCATCGACCAGCAGCAGTGCGCCATCAGCCATTTTCAAGACGCGTTCGACCTGGCCGCCGAAATCGGCGTGTCCGGGCGTGTCGATAATATTGATACGGAAGTCCTTATAATAGAATGCGCCATTTTTTGCGGTGATGGTGATGCCGCGCTCGCGCTCCAGTTCATTAGAGTCCATCAGGCGCTCCGCCACTTTCTGGTTGTCACGGAACATACCGCCAAATTTGAACAGCTCGTCAACCAGCGTGGTTTTGCCGTGGTCAACGTGAGCGATGATGGCGATGTTCCTGATCTTATCCTGTTCCATAAATGCTTGCAGTCCTATTTGCTCAAAACTCTTGCCTGAAAACGATCATACATCATGGCCTGCACCGTCGACGCGGAGCGCTCAATGGCCGCCGGCCAGGAAAATCCCGATTACGCCAACCGTCACCAGAAGAGCGCCAGCGGTCTGCCAACGGCTGATCTTCTCTTTCAAAAACAGCGCTCCGACCGCCAGGCTCATGACAATGCCCATATTGCGCCCAGCCGTCACCAGCGTGACATGGCCATAGCGAAAAGCCACTAAAATCAACAGATACGCTACCAGCGAGGTGGCCCCAATCAGCAGATCAACCCGCCAACGCCGGCGCCATTCCAGCACTAACCGACCGCCAATGCCCGGCATCGGCAGCAACCAAAGGGTGATAAAAAACAGCATGAAGGCATGCATCACCAGCATGTACTCGAAGGTTGACGGCGGCGGCGACAGCGTAACCGCCGCCCGGTCAAACAGATGATACCCCGCAATCGCCCCGCCGGTCAGCACGGCCAGCGTCAAACCACGCCAGACACTGCGCTGGACCGGGGCGCGCCGCAACGCGTCCCAGCTGAGCAAAACGACCCCGGCCAAGGTAGTCAACACCCCGGGAATATGCGCTGCCTGAGGAGCATCACCAATCAAACCGCCGAAAATCAGCGTGGCCACCGGCGCCACCCCGCGGCTCAAGGGATATGCCACCGCTAAGTCAACATACTTGTACGACCAAAACAAAAAAATGAAATACAGGCTTTCGAAAAAGCCGGAAGCAGCAGCATATCCGAGCACCGACCAATTCAGCGCACCGGGACTGATGATCCGGCTGATGACGAAACCAGGCACAGCAAACAACAGCCCGGTCAACGTCACCATCCAGGTGAACGCCGCCCGATCCTCGCAGCCCTTGCTCAACGCATTCCAGGATACATGCAACAGGCAGGACAAAAAGACCAGGCCAAAAACCCCGAATGCGTTCATGCTTGCACCAACGCCTTCCGGCTAAACCAAAATCGCCGCAACTTCATCACAGAACCTTGACCTGGCGATTCTGATCAGCCAGCACCACGACTTTAGGCTCCCAGCCAGCCGCTTCAGCAGGATCAACCAAGGCAAAAGCCATGACCGTCACCATGTCGCCGGGAATGCCGAGCCGAGCCGCAGCGCCGTTGAGACAAAATTCGCGACTGCCCCGCGCCGCCTCAATCGCATAAGTGACCAAACGCTGGCCGTTGGTCTGGTTGACCACCAGGATTTTCTCAAACGGGAAAATCCCGGCAAGGTCGAGCAAATCGCGGTCTATAGACAGGCTGCCCGGGTAATCAATCTCACAACCGGTCAGCGTCGCACGATGCAATTTGCCTTTCAGCAACTCAATCTGCATGGCTGATAACCACTGCCTTTCAAATCGACGCAAAGCCCTCTCAGTCTTCAGCCGGTTTCTTGGCCTTCGCGCCAATGCGCAGACGCAGCGCATTCAACTTGATGAAGCCGGTGGCGTCGCCCTGGTTGTAGACGTCGTCCGACTCAAACGTGACCACCTCGGGATCGTACAGAGTGTACGGCGAGCGCCGGCCGACAATCAGGCAGTTGCCTTTGTAGAGTTTGCAGCGCACTTCGCCGGTGATGTTCTTCTGGCTCTGCGTAATCGCAGCCTGCAAGAACTCACGCTCCGGCGCAAACCAGAAGCCGTTGTAAATCATGTTGGAATACTGCGGAATCAGCTGGTCGCGCAGGCTCATCACTTCGCGGTCCATGCAGATGGTCTCCA
>JAAZKI010000355.1 GCA_012799905.1 Lentisphaerota bacterium
ATTGATATTTATGAACGCCTCTTCGCGCGCGTGACAAAATTTGGGAGGGTGGCCCCCCTTGGGTGGGTGGGGTCTGATTTCTAAGCCCGCAGGAAAAATAGGTCGCCACACGCCCTTTTTCAAACGGCTTTTTGCAGAATCATAGCTATTTTGTGCGCGAGTAGGATTCTGTACTGCACGCTGGCATCATGCTTTCCATCTCTAGAAATGGCGCCAGGATGAGACTGATGACTTGTGGGAACCTAAGTGAGACAGGATGAGAGGGGTGGCGCCCTACGGCTCAATGTTCAACGGCTGACCGATTACAAAACGACGTGGGCGTAGGCGTCTGGAGCTTGTCCAGGCAACAGCGAAGCCTGAATGCCGGGGGGCAAAAGGGCTTTCGGGCTTATTTCATCTGTGGACTACACCGACTTCCCGCGGGGACAATCCAGCCCCATGTTCGGCCGCAATCTTAAGTTGTGGAAGTTAGGGGTAATGGGGCAGTTATTGATATTTGGTGTTCCGACAAGCTACCGAGCCAGGCTTCCCGGATAAAGCACTTTAGTGGACAATGGACAATGGACGGAAGTGGACGTTGATGGACACCAGTAGACGATGGACTGTGAACAGGAGTGGACATTAGTGGTGAGTGGACGTGGACGGAAGTGGACGTTAATGGACAGAGGGGCGAAGGCAGGCTGTCGCCGGAACTGCGCACGGCTGCATGCGGCCGACCACCGTCCACCATCGTCCACTAAAACCCTCGCCCCTCGCCCCTCGCCCCTCGCCCCTTTCCTGACTCCGCTGTGCGTCAAAACCTCGAGTATCAATAAGTGACCGATTACAAAAACGACGTGGGCGTAGGCGTCTGGAGCTTGTCCAGGCAACAGCGAAGCCTGAATGCCGGGGGCTCAAAAAGGCTTTCGGGCTTATTTCATCTGTGGACTACACCGACTTCCCGCGGGGACAATCCAGCCCCATGTGCGGCCGCAATCTTAAGTTATGGAAGTTAGGGTTTGATTTCAAGGCGATTCGTTTGCGCTTAGGCTGTTGATATATTAGATTCCAGTTAGTGCTTCTTCTTTCTATGTTGGTTGTTAACTCTCAGTAACATAGCACGGGAAACCTTATTTTTTCTTTACCGGGAATTTATGGAGAAAAGCAACGGCTCGGCATAACACGGCAACCGGTCGCCGGAAGCACCGAAGGATAATGGCAATGATTCTGGACATACATACGCACAATTTCAAAGGCCAGGCGGATGCGGTGGCAGCCTCCGCGCTTGCTCATGGCATTGACCGCTTCCTTTTCCTGGGGGATGTCCTGCGGCACGGTGACCAGCCGACCCAGGAGCAGATACGGCAAGTGAACAATGAAACGGCGGCAGATGTCAGGCGTTATTTCGACCATTGCCGCGGTCTCTGCTTCCTCAATCCGGACAATGCGACTGAATTTGTGGTGGAAGAGGCCAACCGCTGCCTGGACATGCCCGAGTTCATCGGCATCAAAATGGAGATTTGCACTAACTGCCGCAGCGTCCGGATGGACCCGATCATGGAAATCCTTGAGGAACACAATGCGATTTTGCTGCACCATTGCTGGTACAAGACCAATGGCAAATACAGATTTGAGTCCGACCCCTCCGACATTGCCGACCTGGCGCGCCGTTTCCCTCGGGTGAAAATTGTCATGGCTCATCTGTGCGGCGTCGGCATCCGGGGAGTGGAGGACGTCGCCGACTGCCATAATGTCTGCATTGACACTTCCGGTGCGCAGCCGGAAGCAGGGCTGGTCGAGTATGCTGTGAAGCGCATTGGCGCCGAACGCATTGTCTACGGCTCGGACGCGCCATGTCGCACCTTTGGGGCGCAATTGGCCAAAATCCGCGAAGCGGACATCACGGAAGCGCAGCGTCGGCTCATTTTTTCCGAAAACGCAAGGAGGCTGTTGGGATGGTAGCATTTGACGTCAATCTCTCCACTGGACGTTGGCCTTTCCGGCCCTACCGGTTGCAGACGATGGGCTTGCTGGTTCCGCACTTGGCGCAGTATGGGATCATCGGCGGTCTGGTTCGTTCCAGCCAGGCGGCGTTCTCGTCAGACCTGCTGCATGAGAACTATGAGCTGGCTGAAGCTTGTCAGCCGTATGATGGCTTCAGAGCCTTGCCGGTCGTCCATCCTGACTACGGATTCTGGCGCGACATTCAGGCGCAGGCCGTGCTGCTCCTGCCCTCCTTCCAGAACTACTCCCTGCTGGACGGCAAGACCTTGGACATGGCCCGCGCAATGGCGAAAAAAGGGCATGTTTTCGTCATCTCCCTGCGTGAGGAGGACGAACGCGCCCAGCATCCCCTCTGCCAGGTAAAGGCCCCCACGGCGGACATCCAGGCCTTTGCCGAGGCCGTCCCTGAGACGCCTGTCATCGTGCTGAACGCATATTTTGGGGAATGCTGCAACTGGAGCGCCGGCAATGTCTATTTTGACATCGCCTTCTACGAACCCTTCAATATCACGGAGTCTCTTTTGGCCGCACCTAAAGGCCGTGTCCTGTTCGGGAGCCACGCCCCATTTTTTGTTGCCAGCGCAGCGCTCTCCAAGCTTCAAGATGGTATGCCGGAGGCAGACGCCCAGGCCATTGCCCGGGACAACGCCCTGGCCATATTGCGTGCGTGAAAAGCGAAGGAAAAAAGGATGGAATAAGATGTTGGACAACCAATATTACGCTGAAATGCTGAGCACGTACATCCCTTGGGGAAGCAGCACCTGCTCAAAACACGCGACGCTTACGCCAGAGGAGCCGGCTGTCATCGTCAGCGGCAAGGGATGCCGCGTCAAGGATGCTGACGGGAAAGAGTACATTGACTTCCGCAATTCCCTGGGGCCGATAAGCCTGGGCTATTGCTACGGGCCGGTTGACGACGCTATCCGCAGCCAGCTGGACAAGGGGATTGTCTTCGGCTACCCCAGTCCCTTGGAGGCCGAAGTGGCCAAGGCTGTCACCGAAATCATCCCTTGCGCCGAAAAGGCGCGCTTTCTGAAGACTGGCGGCGAGGCTATCGCCGCGTGCATCAAGGCCGCCCGTTATATCACCGGGCATGACCATGTCATCCAGATTGGCTACAATGGCTGGCTGAATTCTCTGGCCTCTGGCGCACTGGCTCTGCCTAACCGCAAAGGCACTTCCGGTCAGACGGGCATTCCCGCAGCCATCGCCTCCTTATATCACGCAACGCCATGGAACGACACCGGAAAACTTGAGGAGCTGGGCAAAGCCTACGGCGATGATTTGGCTGCCGTAGTTGTGGCTGCCGACTACGCCAACATGGACGCGGGACGCAGCTTCTACCCGTACCTGCGCACATTCACCGAGCGCTACGGCGCAGCACTGATTTACGATGAAATCGTCACCGGATTTCGCATCGCGCTGGGCGGCGTGCAGGAGTTCTATGGCGTCACGCCGGATATGGCCGTGTTCGCAAAAGGCATTGCCAACGGCATGCCGCTGTCAGTGTATTGCGGCAAGGCGAAATGGATGGACGCTTTTGACAAGGCCATCGTCTCCTCGACCTACGGCGGCGAGGCATTGTCGCTGGCCGCCGCTAAGAAAGTCATTGAAATCTACCGCTCCGAAGACGTCATTGGCCACCTCTGGCGCATGGGCGCGCGCATGTGGGGCGGCCTGGAGAAGATCATTGAGGAATACAGCTTGCCGGTCCAGATGGGCTGCATAGACCGCCCGCTCTCCTTCTTCAGGCCCAGGCCAGAGGCTGACCCCAAACGCGTCGAGAAGATGAAACGCGCCATTTTCAAGGCGGGCGTCGCCATTTATAACGGCGGCTATGTCAACTATTCGCACCAGGTAGAGGATATTGACGAGGCGCTGGAGCGCATCGAAGGCGCAGTGAAAACTTTGTGAACACACCTGCGGGCGGGGCGTGAGGCGCCACTCTCTCTATCAAGATAGAAAATTGCGCTGGGCGATTAGGTGGAAAATAAACAATGCCGGGGTATGGTGAATGTATGGACGTGGTTTTTGACATTAGTACCTGCGCAGGAGGAAACATGAAAAAGCATTTTACACTCATTGAATTGTTAGCCCATCTTTCGCAATTTCACATGCCGCCAGGCAGGAAACAGGCACAACGAGGCGTTCAGATCTCCTGGATTATATGAGAGCAACAAGGAAACTTTCAATCAGACTGTTTTCTGATTGCTGTCTTTCGTCTTTTTTTCTGAAGTACATCTTGTGTTTTCCTTTCTTGTGCCTTCCTCCACAGCATAAATAAATTAAGTTGCGGGTAAATATATATTCGAGGGAGTGCATGTCAAGAATCTGTCAAAAACCCCACAGGCACAACAAAAGCACATTTCAAGAAGATTTCGTGCCTACACGAAAAATGGGTTGGCATACGTTGAGCACGAAATTATTTTTTCAAAAAAAATAAAAATGACCGTTTTGCGAAAGATGGG
>JAAZKI010000074.1 GCA_012799905.1 Lentisphaerota bacterium
ACATACAGCAAACTAAAGTTTGAACTACGTACGGCAGGCTAAAGCCTGCGGGACATACAGCAAACTAAAGTTTGAACTACGTGCTCCTGCAAGCGAGAGATGTATGGCAAGCTAAAGTTTGAACTACGTACGGCAGGCTAAAGCCTGCAGGACATACTGCAAGCTCAAGTTTGAACTACATACGATGCCGCCGTCCACCATGTCCACCATGTCCACGTCTATTTGCGAATCTTCAGGCAAACAAGGTAATCCCGAAACTCAGGAAGTCAACGCGGATTGAAAAATGATTCTAGTGGTTTATTTTATAGGTTCGTGTTGCAAATGGAATTGCCGCGCTAGGTTGGCAGCGGCGCCCGCGTCAAGCGGCTACTTTGCCGGTTAAGGAGAAAATTGCTATTATGAATCAGATTTCCCCTCTTCAGCAAGCTCGTTACGACTATCAGCCTAAGCTCCCGTCCGTTTTTATGGAATGCGGCCCCTTTGCGGCGGCGCGTCCCGGGGAAGAGACGCAATCCGTGGCAGACCAAGAGCAGATTAAGGCATTGTTTCCTGACACTTACGGTTTGCCGGCGGTGACTTTTGTGCGCAATTCGACGTTTGATTGCCCGCCGATCAAGGCCGCCGTCATTTTATCTGGCGGCCAGGCGCCTGGCGGCCACAATGTGATTGCAGGGTTGTTTGACGGCTTGAAGGCCCTCAATCCAGACAGTGAACTGTTCGGATTTCTGGGCGGCCCGAGCGGCCTGATTGACAATAAATATATTAAGCTCACTGAGGCCCTGGTGGACGAGTACCGCAATACCGGCGGCTTTGACATGATCTGCTCGGGGCGGACGAAACTTGAGACGGAAGAGCAGTTCGCCCAGGTGGCGCGCAATTGCGCCGAGCATGGCATCAAGGCAATTGTTATCATCGGCGGCGATGACTCGAACACAAATGCCTGCGCCCTGGCTCAGTACATGCTGACCCATAAGACGGGCGTGCAAGTCATCGGATGCCCAAAGACGATTGACGGCGATTTGAAGAATGCCCGGATTGAGGTGTCGTTTGGCTTTGACACCGCGACCAAGGTGTACTCCGAGCTGATTGGCAATATCATGCGGGACGCCAACTCGTCTCGCAAATACTGGCATTTCATCAAGCTGATGGGGCGTTCGGCTTCGCACATCGCGCTGGAATGCGCGTTGCAGACCCACCCGAACGTTTGCCTGATCTCGGAAGAGGTTGAGAAAAAAGGGATGTCCCTGAACCAGATTGTTGACGAGATCACGGCGCTGGTGGTGGCGCGCGCAGAGCGCAAGATGAAGTACGGCGTTGTGCTGATTCCGGAAGGGCTGATTGAATTCATCCCTGAATCGAAAGTGCTGATCGCTGAATTGAATGATTTCATCGGCAAGCACAAGGAGACTTTTGAAGGCTTGACTCCGGATGGCAAGCTGGAGTATGTGGTCAAGCACTTGAGTCCGGCTTCTCTGCAAGCGTTTGAGTCCATGCCGTTGACGATTCGGAAGCAGCTGCTGGCTGACCGCGACCCACATGGCAATGTCCAGGTGTCGCGCATTGAAACGGAAAAGATGCTTGCTCTGCTGGTTGAAGAACACGTGGCTGACATCAACCGGGTTCGGGTTGCCCAATACGGCAAAAACGCCAAGCAGGTGGCTTTCAGTTCACAGACGCATTTCTTCGGCTATGAGGGGCGCTGCTCCGCGCCGTCGAATTTTGATGCAGACTACTGCTACAGCCTGGGTTATACGGCGTCGGCTTTGATTGGCGCTGGCAAGACCGGCTATATGGCGTCGGTGCGGCATTTGTCATGCCCGGCGCAGGACTGGGAAGCCGGTGGCATCCCGTTGACCATGATGATGAACATGGAGACCCGGCATGGCAAGGCCGTTCCGGTGATTAAGAAAGCCTTGGTTGAATTGAACGGCAAGCCGTTCAAGACGTTTGCCAAGCACCGGGAAGCCTGGGGCATCGGCACCGAGTATGTCTATCCCGGCCCGATCCAGTATTTCGGCCCTTCGGCGGTATGCGACCAGACAACGATTACCCTGAGGTTGGAGCAGGCGTGAGTGACACGGCGTCGAGCCAGGCTGACGACGGTTTCTGCCGCTTGCGTCTGCTGGTGGGCGACGCCGGTTTTCAACGTCTGTGGTCGTCGCGGGTAGTTGTCTTTGGGGTGGGCGGCGTCGGCTCCTGGGCGGCGGAAGCGCTGGTTCGGGGCGGCGTCGGCCATCTGTTGTTGGTTGATGACGATGTCGTGCGGGTGAGCAATATCAACCGCCAATTGGCAGCATTGCACAGCACTATTGGCGCGAGCAAGGCCGAGGTGCTGGAAGAGCGTCTGCGCGATATTTCGCCACGCGCTGAGATTTGGTGCAGACGCGAGCGGGTGACGCCGGACAATTGCGCTGACTGGGTCAATCAAACGCCGCCTTGGGATTATGTTGTTGATGCCATTGACGACCGTCCCGCCAAAGTTGCTTTGCTGCTGGAGTGCTGGCGACACGGCGTGCCGGTGATATCCAGCATGGGCGCCGCCAATAAACTGGCGGCGGACGCAATCCAGGTGGCAGATTTGGCAGACAGTTATGGCTGCCCGCTGGCGCGGCTCCTGCGCAAGAGTCTGCGCCGCGCCGGAGTGACGCGAGGAATCAAGGTGGTCTTTTCGCCGGAACTGCCCGTGCGTGGAACCGACGGAGAGCATTTGGGCGGCGTTGCTGAGACGCCCGGCGCCAGGCGGCCGTTAGGCGTCATTTCTTATCTTCCGGCGCTGTTTGGTCTGCGCTGCGCCGCGGAAGTCTTGCAGAGCCTGCTGGCGGATGAGCGCCCAAAGTAGACTGCAGCCGCTTTATTCTGGCTTGGCAGGCAGAGTCTGGCCGAAACTGTCGAGAGGATGACTCATGGTTATGGTCAAAGTGCCGTATGGGCGTGGTCATTTGGAGTTTGCCGTGCCGGCGGAGAACCTGGTCGGCGTTTTTGAATCCCGTCTGAGCGGCAGTTGTCCGTCAGCGCCGGGATTGACTTTAGTTGAACAGTCTCTGGCTCAGCCGATTAGTTCGCCGGGCGCATCGGCGCTGGCGCGCGGCAAGCGCACGGCCGTGATTATTGCCAGCGACCATACACGGCCAGTGCCGAGCCAGGCCATTTTTCCGCCGTTGTTGCAGGAATTGCGCCGCGAAAACCCCGGCTTGGAAATAACCATCCTGATTGCCACTGGCATGCATCGTGCCAGCACCAAGGCCGAGCTGCTGGAGAAATTCGGCCCGGAAATCGTGGCCAACGAACGAATCGTGGTGCATAACTCGCGGGATTCCAGCCAAATGGTTAACCTTGGCGTCCTGCCTTCAGGCGGGCAATTATGGGTCAACCGAATCGCCGTTGAGACTGACCTGCTCCTGGCAGAAGGCTTTATCGAACCGCATTTTTTCGCGGGGTTTTCCGGAGGGCGCAAGAGCGTCCTGCCCGGCATTGCCGGGGAAACGACGGTCTTTGCCAATCACTGCGCTGAATTTATCGCTTCGCCACAGGCTCGCGCCGGGCGCCTGGACGGCAATCCAATGCATCGCGATATGGTGTGGGCCGCTCGTCAGGCCGGCCTGGCGTTTATTGTCAACGTCGTCATCAATGGCAGCAAGCAGGTCGTCCGGGCTTTTTCCGGCGATCCGTTTGCCGCGCATGCGGCCGGCTGCGAGTTTGTGCGCAGTCAGTGCCAGGTTAAGGTGCCGCCGGCGGACATCATCATCACCGGCAATGGCGGGTATCCTTTGGACCAAAACGTGTACCAGGCGGTCAAGGGCATGTCAGCCGCCGAGGCGGCAGCGCCGCCCGGGGCAGTGATCATCATGGCGGCGCAATGCGCGGATGGCCATGGCGGGCAGGCGTTCCATGATCTTCTGGCGTCAGCCGCATCGCCGGCTGAGCTAAGTCAGCGTCTGGCCGGCGTTCCGCAGGATCAGACCGTGGCGGACCAGTGGGAGAGCCAGGTGCTGGCGCGGATTCTCTGCCGCCACCAGGTCATCCTGGTCAGCCAGGATTGTGATCCGGACATGATCCGGCGTATGCATTTGCAGTCGGCCAGCAGCGCGGAGGAAGCCCTGGACATGGCATTTGCCCGCCAAGGCCGCGACGCCCGCGTCGCTGTCATCCCTGACGGCGTCGCCGTCATTGCAGAAGCCCTTCCAGCCGCGCCCTGAAGCGACTCAAGGCAGAAGCGTGGTCAGCAGGGTCTGGTATTCCGGGAGAAAGA
>JAAZKI010000261.1 GCA_012799905.1 Lentisphaerota bacterium
CTGACGTCGCCATGCGCATCGTTCGCCCCTATCACAACCGGGATTGGGATGGCCTGCACGCCAACTACTATACGCCGCCAGACGCTGTGACTGAAGAGCCATTCCTGGCCATCAAGGGCAAAATCGCATACCTGGCCGGCAAAATTTTCCTCGGCTACTACCGCCGTTCGCCCTATCAGCTGCGCCTGCTGCTTGGGAATCTCCTGCGCCGCTTCCTGCCTCGGCCTCTGCTGCAAGCGCCGACCCTGCCCAGCTTCGCCCGGGTCGCCGTCCAGAAAACCCCATCCGGCAGCCTCCTGGTGCATCTGCTCGCCTATGCGCCGGAACTGCGTGGCGAATCCGTCGCCCTGGAAGACCGCGTCACTTTGGCTGACACGGAAATCCTCCTCCGGCTGGACGGCCGACAACTCACCCGCGTCTACCTCGCGCCGAAACGGACGCCGTTGCCATTCACGGTCGCAGACGACGTTGCCCGGGTTGTGCTGCCCGTCTGCAACGGCCACGCCATCATCGTCTTCGAATAATCCACCAACCTGACAAACAGGCCCGCCCTGCTGCCTCAGCCGCAGTGAAAATGCTGTTTGACCAGCTGCTGCATGGCTTCCGGGTCATTTTCTATAGTCGCCCGCAGAGTGGCGTCATTGTAGGAGCGGAGCTGGCTCAGGGTAGCGTCCAGCACAGGAGGGCTGAACACGCCATATTGCTCGAAAACTGCGCGCTGCGCCTCCAGGCAATCAGCTGAGGCCGCGCAGCTGTCCGGCAGTTGGGATAATTTTTTCAGCAGCGCCTGATTCTCGGCTTGGTGGATGTTCACGTTGACGTAGGTCTTGGCCGCAACCTCAAGGGCGTCAGCCATTTGCAAGCCATGTCGACAGGCGACGGCCAGCCCGGCCAGCAGCAAATAGACGTCGGCAGAGCCATCTGGCGAGCGTATTTCGACGGTTTGCTTCTGGCCGGTGTGGTATTTGCAGGCAGTTTCCAGGGGGTTGGCCTGGCAGCAGAGGTCTTTGCGGTTCGTCCAGCCCAACGGGACTCGCACCAGCACTGAGCGGTTGCAGTCGGCCCAGCACACGTTGGTCGGCGCTTCCTGGTGCGGCACCAGTCGAAAATATGAGGTTGGGTTCATATTGCCGAATCCGGTCAGCGCCGGCGCCAGCGTCATCAGTCCTGCAATCGCCCGTCGGGCAATGTCGGAGAGCTGCCCGTCCGCCTGCATTTGATTGAGTCCGCCCTTCATTATGCGCATATGGACGTGCATTCCTGAACCGGCTTTGCCAGCAGTGATTTTCGGGGCAAAGGTCAAATTATAGCCAAGCTGATGCGCCAGGTTCCGCAGCACCCACTTGGCTAGCAAAAGCTGCGCTGCCGCCTCCTCAGCCGGCACGGGCAGAAACTCAATCTCGTTCTGCTCATAGATTTTCCCCTGCAAGGAGAAATTGCCGACTTCGGAGTGGCCGTACTTGATCTGGCCGCCGGTCTGGGCGATATACATCATGGATTGCTGCCGGAAAGCATTGAATTTGGCGTAAGGCGCTGACTCATGGTAGCCGCGCTGGTCTGAGGCCTGGAAAAGAGCGTCTTCCGGCGCAATCACATAGTACTCCAATTCGCCCATCGCCTCAAAGTCCATGCCGGTGACATCACGTAAGGTACGGCAGGCTTTGTGCAGCGTAAATTCTGGCGAACTTTCCAGGGGCTCGCCGTCGCGGTCAAAGAATGAACAAAGGAAATTCAGCGTCGGCGATGCTGCGAACGGGTCTAGGAAGGCGGTGCGATAACGGGGAATGACATATAAGTCACTGTTGCCGGGTTCGATAAAGCTGAACAGGCTAGACCCGTCCACGCGCTCGCCGCAGGTCAGAATCTCGTCCAGGCTGGCTTCGCTCTGGATGATGAAATTGAGGGTTTTCAAGCGGCCGTCGCCTGCCGGGTACATAAAATTGACGTGGCGGATGTCTTCGGCGCGAATAAAGCGGATAATGTCTGCCTTGGTAAATTCAGCCGGCGTCTTCTCCAGCGTTTTAGTCAATTTATTGCTATACATCGACCATGCATCTGAACTCATGGTGATTTTGCTCCTATATTGTCGTATGTATTGACGAAAAGAAACTATAACAATAAACCTTCGGCTGAATCCCTGCAAACAGCCAAGTCGCAATTTCCCGGATGGCAGCGGAAAAACCTACGCTCACAGCGGCATTCCACGCAGGATTTCAATGGTCGTCAGCCGGATTGTCTTGGGCCATTCATTGCAAGCTTTCGCCAACAAGGTATATTTTGGATGACGAATAGATTCATCCCAAGCGTCTTTTCATTTTTTTGCGAGGTTCCCATGCTCACGAATGAACTGACCATTGCCCCGCCGTCAATGACGACCAACCGCCCGGCTGGCGCCCTTGATTCGCTCGCAGCAGCCTTTGCCCGGCTGCGCGTTCTCCGTGCCCGTGGCGAAGCCGCCTTCCCCTTCACCATCTGGTGTCATGGCGGCCGCTACCAGCTAGACAAGCCGGTGCTGCTGCAAGCCGAAGATACTTTTCCGGTGACGGTCAAGGCCTCTCCAGGTGAAAAACCGGTGTTTGATGGCGGCCTGCCAGTAACCGGTTGGCAGGAAGCTTTCCTCAATGGCCACGCCGTGCTCCGGGCCGAAGTCCCGCAGAAAGCCATCCAGGATGGTAGGGTTGACCAGCTCTTTGTCAACGGCAAACGTAAGCAGCGCGCCTCCTTTCCCAAGGGCCTGACTGGCCTGCCCATTCAAAGCCCGCTCGGGCCGCCGCCGGCAAACTTTTTTGTCGGCGCCAATGGATTTGTCGTCCATCCCGGTGATTTTGACCCGTCCTGGCATGACCACCAGGGCATCGAATGTCTCCTGTTCCAACGCTGGATCGACAACCATCTCCCGGTCGAACGGTTCGACCCTGACACCGGCATCGTGACCTTCACCCGCTACAGCCGTTTTGACATCAACGCGCAGTCGCGCTATATATGGCAAAACGTCCGCGAAGCGCTGACCGAACCCGGGGAATTCTACTTTGACCGGCAGGAAAAGGCGCTTTACTACTATCCGGAAAAAGGCGAAAGCGCATCCTCGCTGGAGGCGTATGTGCCTGTTCTGCCGGTATTGCTTATGGTGCATGGCGACCCGGAAAACGGTCAATCAGTGCAATGGCTGTCCTTTGAAGGCTTGACCTTCCGCCATAGCGGCGGCGGTCGGCCCGTCACGGCTCCGGATTATGATTTGGGCGATTGCGACGTGCCGCCCATGCGCAATCCCTTTGTCAAAGCCTCCTGGAAGCCGGAACGCCCCCTGGGGGGCTTTCCCCAGGCCTCCCTGAACCTGCCCGCTGCCATCATGCTCACCGGCGCTGCTAATTGCGCCTTTCGGCAATGCACCATTGAACATTGCGGCGCCACCGGTGTGATCATGGCCGAAGGGTGCCGCTATATTGAATTGTCCCGCAACGAGTTAAGCGACCTGGGAGGCGGTGGCGTGGTCATCTCCGGAAATGCTGACACGGACGCGGCGCCCGAACTGCGCACCAGCCATATCATCCTACGTGACAACCACATCCATGATGGAGGCAACGTCTTTGCCAGCGCCGTCGGCATCGTGATTGGACACGCCTTCGGCAACCTAATCGAACACAACCATATCCACGACTTCTACTATTCCGCCATCTCATGCGGCTGGGTCTGGGGCTACAGCGACAGCGTCTGCCGCGAAAACCGCATTGGCTTCAACCTGATCCACGACATCGGCAAGCAAGTCCTCTGCGACATGGGCGGCATCTATCTGCTTGGCATCCAACCAGGAACACGCGTCTACAACAACTACATCTCCCGCGTCCAATGCCGACACTACGGCGGCTGGGGCATCTACACCGACGAGGGCTCCGCGCACATCGTCATCGAGCAAAACATCTGCACCGACTGCTCCCGCGAGGGCTTCCACCAGCACTACGGCCGCGAGAACATCGCCCGCCACAACGTGTCCGCCTTCCCCGGCGATTGCGGCATCGCCATCTCCCGCAGCAACCAGAGCCGCCTGGACGGCTTTGCGTTTCCTGGACTCTGCCACTCCTTCAACTACAACTTCGTAGCTAATGTCATCGTCGTCGACAACAAGCCCTTCTTCAAGAGTTCGGAATGGTTGACGCTAACCGGCGCCCAGCTGCTCTCGGAGAGCAATGTCTTCTTTGATGTCAGCGCCTCGGCTAACAGCAAGCGCCAAGCGCCATTTTTCCAGGCCATTGTGAGCAAAGACGGCGTTGCCACCTGGCAGGACTTCACCTTTGCCGACTGGCAGGCCCTGGGGCATGACGCTGCTTCGGTTCTGGCTGACCCTGGCTTTATGAATCTCAAAAAACGCGACTTCCGGCTGAAAAAGAACTCCCTGCTGCGTCAGCGCGGCTTCCCTGACCTGGCCGTCACCATCAGCGGCGCCGGAGTGAGGCCGCTCCCCAACGACCCATGACCGCAACTATAAGGAATTGCCCATGATTCCCCGCTTTGGCGATGGCCGCGATTGGTTTTTTGAAAAGCGCTTCGGCATGTTCGTGCATTGGGGCATTTACGCTGTCGCTGGCTGGCATGAGCAGCTGCAATGGCGCGCCGCCATGCCCCAGGCGGAATATGTCAAGCTGGCTGAGCAATTCAATCCGACCAACTTTGATCCGGACGAATGGCTGCGCCTGGCTAAGAGCGCTGGCATGGAGTACCTGGTGTTCACAACTAAGCACCATGACGGCTTCTGCATGTGGGACACCGCTGCCACTGACTTCAATATCATGCACACACCTTACGGCCGCGACATCCTCGCCGAGCTGGCCGAGGCCTGCCAGCGCCAGGGCATACTCCTCGGCCTCTACTACTCTTGCCCGGACTGGCACCACCCAAACGCCATCAACCTGGGCGGCGACCATCAGCTTGAGAAGCCCAACCCGGACGCTCAACCCGACCTGATGAAATACATCGACTTTGTCCGCACCCAAATCCGTGAATTGGCCACCAACTATGGCCGCGTCGCCGCCTTTTTCTGGGACATTCCGCCACGCCTAAACGTCCCTGATTTGAACGAGACTCTCCGTGCCCTCCAACCGGGAATCGTGATCAACGACCGCGGTTTCAGTCCGGGCGATTACTGCACGCCTGAACGCAATGTCCCAGCCGGACAGGCCTTTACTCGGCCGACCGAGGCCTGCCAGTCCGTCGGCGCACAAAGCTGGGGATTCCGGCGTGACGAAGACTACTTCACACCCGACTTCCTTATCCGCAGCATGGACAAAATCTTTGCCATGGGCGGAAACTATCTGCTCAATGTCGGCCCGCGGCCAGACGGAACCATCCCGCCGGAAGCGACGGCCATCCTGACCGAAGTCGGCGCCTGGTATAAACGCGTCCAGGAGAGCATAGTCGGCGCTGACCCGGCGCCCGGGATACTGGCCAATACGGAGATTCTGACGACGCGCCGAGGGAATACGCTCTACTTGCATCTGCCCAATGGCCTGACCGCAACCGGCCTCTGCCTCCCGCCGCTTCAGGCTAAACCGCAACGCGCCATCCTGCTCAACACCGGCGAGCCGGTGCGTGCCTCTGTGGAACAGCCGCCGTCCATGTTCCGCCGAGGCCCCTGCCTTCGCCTGAGCGGCCTGCCAGCGGACGGACTTCGCAGCCAGGCCGCCGTCATCCGACTCAACTTCGACAACGGCGTATTGCCGTAAGGCGTAACCAGCCCCTCCACGCTGAAATGTCCACTAAATTCTCACCTCGCCTCTCTGTCCACTAAAGTCCATTAACGTCCACGTCCACTGCCACTAACGTCCACTACAAGTCCACAGTCCATCGTCTGCTAACGTCCATTAAAGTCCACTTGCGTCCATTGTCCACTGTCCCACTAAAGTCTCGCCCCTCGCCCCTCGCCCCTAACGAATTATGAATTATGAATTATGAATTATGAATTATGAATTATGAAATGCGCCTCAGCATTCAGCATTCAACATTCAACATTCAGCATTCAGCCCCTCGCCCCTCGCCCCTCGCCCCTCGCCCCTAAAAAAAGCCCCTAAAACCCCCAGAGGTCAGCCCATGAAAGCATTTATCTTAAGCATAATGATCCTCGCCAGCGTCGTCCTTCACGGTGCCGACACTGTTGGCAAGCGCCCTTACGAACTGGACTGGGCCGGCCGTTTCGAGGACACGCATACCCCGCTTGTCGACTTTGAGCGTGACGAAACTTGGGTGGTTGAGACCAGCGACGCGGTGGCGTCCTTCACTCGCAGCCGCGAACAACAGATTTGGGGCGATTACGTGGGCAAACTCACCTACCGCCGCGATGGTGACATACCCGTAGTCACACTGCGACCGCCAGCGCCATTGGCGTTGCCGGCGTCTTTTGACATGGTCAGCTGCTGGGTCTATGGCAACAACAGGGGTTCGAGGCTGGTCAGCCATACTCCGCAAGTCACCATCGAACTCCTCTTCGCATTGCCGGACGGCACTGAACACGCCATCAATCTCATCCGCGTCAATTGGCGCGAATGGTTCCTGCCCATCCGCCGTCTTGACGACGCCCAGCAGCGACTCCTCAACCAGCCCAACACGCATTTCACCGGCTTCCGGATCACTAATGGCCGCAACCGCCAAGACCGCACACTTTTCTTTGATAACCTGAGCTTTTTCACGGACGAGCAGCAGCCGCTGACCTTCAAACCCCGCCCAAAGCGCAATCTGAAGCCATTCCCCGGACAATCCCACGCCGCCAATACCGGCCCTGGCACGCTGCCCTTCCCCACCCGCGAGGAAACCATCCTGCCTGACAGCGCCAAGCCGGGCGCCAAAAATAGCGTCAGCGCGGAAAATGACCGCAGTTTCGTCCTGCGCTACCAAGGGCCTGACGGCGTTCTTAGCTACCGCTACACGCCCTACTCCGGCGCACAGCAGCTCATCACCGCGCAATGGCAGAACAACGCGCCCATCAGCATCCTCAATGGCAGCGGCGTGCAGTTTCCTGATGACGCAACGCCCTACTGGGTAGCGGCTGAGCACAGCGAGGTGGTCAGCTGCGCCGTGGAGGGCGACGCCGTCATCAGCCAGTGGCGACTGCGGCACGGACAGGACAGCATTGACGTCCGCTATGAGTTGCGCATCATGGGCAAGACTCTCGTCATTGACACCATCGCCCTGGGCGGCAAAGTCGGCGCTGTGAGCTTCGGCAGCTGCGAAGGTCTCGACGATGTGCGCGCCATCGAAATTCCTTACTACAGCTATGGCAACCCCTACGGTCGCCCGGCTGTACTGGTGTTCAACAATGGCGGCGACACGCTGTTCTTGTCCGCTCACATCGACTGGTACCGCTCCAATGGCAGCCAACCCTGGGGCGCCGGCAAGACCAGTCCCAACGGCGGCGTGCTCTATATCCCCCGCACTGACGGCCAGCGCAACGACTGCTTTGAGCGCTTTTTCGTCACAGTCGGACCGGAATTCGCTGAACACCTGCCCAACATCCCCAACCCGCCCTCGCCCCACAAGCAGATCACTGGCACCCACGCCTGGCGCGCGCATGGCGCTGGCAATCGCGACAATGACAAGAAATACTGGCATAACATCTGGCGGCACGGCATGCGCAAGGTTCTCGTCACCGACCACGAGACCTGCTGGCGCGATGGCGACGAAAGCTTCACTTTCCGCACTAAGGCCGCACCTGGCAAAGGCGGCGACGCCGGCATGGCCGATTACTCGCGTTACATGCAGGACACCCTCGGCTTCGTCTATGGCCCCTACAATAATTTCACCGACTTCGCGCCTGTCAACGAGTATTGGCGCATTGATCTCATCAGCCGCACGGCTGACAACCAGCTTCAGGGCGCTTGGTACCGCTGTTATGCGCCCAAACCCCAGTACGCTGTCGAGTATTGCGCCGAACTCAGCCCCATCAATCAGCAAAAGTACCGCTTCAGCACAGCGTACTGCGATGTCCACACTGCGGTCACTCCCTGGAGTCGCACTGATTACGACTATCGCGTTCCTGGCGCCGGCACCTTTGCTGCGACTTACTACGCCTTTGGGGAAATCATGCTCATTCAAAAGGCTGCCTGGGGCGGGCCGGTCTATTCCGAGGGACCGCACCACTGCTTCTATAGCGGCCTCACCGACGGCAATTACGCCCAGGACCGCAGCTACTATCTGCCCGAAAAACCCTGGCTGGTCGATTTCGATCTGCTTAAAATGCATCCCCTGGAATGCAATTTTGGCATGGGCAACCTGGAGATGTTCTACGGCAGAGACGTCCCACTGGGAAGCACCAGCGCCGAACTGGACGCCAGCATCGACCGCTTCCTCGCCGCCACGGTCGCCTTTGGTCACCCGTCCTTCCTGGTCAGCGTTGGCGGCATGCGCCGTACCTTGCGCGGCTACTTTCTGCTGCAACAACTCCACAGCCGTTACACCCAGGCGAATATCGCTGCCATCCGTTACGCCGATACGGAGGGTCGCCTCTGGAACACCAGTCAGGCAATCGCTAACCACGCCTACGAGCGCTCGCAGCTCGTCCTCGACTATGAAGACGGCACGCACGTCGTGGTCAATGGCCACCGCCAGGACGACCTGAGCCTCACGCTCGCCGGCAAAACCATCACTCTTCCACCCAATGGCTTCACGGGCTGGACTGATGACGGCAGCGTTTATGTCATCAGCACCAACCAAAATGGCCTCCGCGCCGATTATGCTGACAGCCCTGCCTACCTCTATGTTGACGGTCGCGACCTGGCCTTCCAACGCTTCCCCAAGGCCGCTGGCATGGGCGCTGGTGTCTGCCGCCGTGACGATGCCGAGCACTGGGAAGTCATCCTCTATAAGCAGGCTGATTGCGGTTTTGCGGTCAACGCCGTCAGCGCCGAGGCGCTGGATTTCGCTGGCAAAAGCCTTGGCCCGGCCACACTGCGGCGCGCCCGCGGCTTGACCTACGTCATCCCCGTCCCTGGCGCATTCAGCTACCGCCTCCGTGAAGGCAAGGTCCGTTTCGCGCCGGAACTGCGCTGTGACCGCGACGTGGTCGTCCCCGGCGAAACAGTCACCATTTACAGCCCAGACGGCAAGACCCACGAACGGCTCATCGCCCAAGATGCCAAAGCCGGCGAACATCTGTGGTTCAACATTGACGGCGCTTGGATTGACTTCAACGTCCAGGACCTGACCCGCTGCGAGGGCGCCATCACCGGCACCACCCTCACCCTGCGCCTGCTGCCAACCAAGCAACGACCCGGCGAGTTGCTCTGCCAGCTTGGCGACCAGCAACAGCGCGTGTCAGTCAAGCCCGGCGAATGGAGCCAGGTCGCCCTTGCCCTGCCCCAGACCAGCACGCCTACCAGACGCCTCGTGAGCGTCACCATCAGCGACGAGCAGTCCAGCCAGCGCTGGCAAAACGGCCTGATCAGTTCCTTCGCTCCCGAGCGCCTCGCCATTGATTTCCTCGAAAACTGGCGCTTCACTATGCGCCCACGCCAAGCACCCGAAACCGACGCTCCAGGCAGCAGCGGCGCGAGCGTCAGACGCTTGAAAGACATGTCTTGCGGCGAGGTTCAACATGATGGCATCTTCATGCACCCGCCGTGGAAAGGCCAAATCGGCGCTGCCTGCGCCAACTATGATTTGGAACTGCCCCAAACCGACGATGCGTGGTGGTTCCGCGCCCTGGTCGGCAAACGCGATGGCAGCTACCTTGGTGACGGCATCCTCTTCCAGGTCGCTGTGCGCGATGCTGCCGGTGAAGAACGCTTGTTAGCCGAACACACGGTCGCCGGACACCGCTGGGACCTCATCAGCGCTGATCTCAGCGCCTATGCCGGCCAAAAAATTACGCTGGTGCTCATCAGCGACGTCGGCCCCAATGACGACTCTTCCGGCGACTGGGCCTGCTGGGCTGACCTGCGCATCGAATCCAATCGGCCGATTGCCAGCTACGAACTTGATCCAGTTCCCGAACGCTATGCGCAGGAAGCTCCGGAGGAGAAACGCGTCGTCACCCCCGAACTGCTTGCCAGCGCCACCCGCGGCTGGCTCTGCTACGAAGGCCAGGGTTTCGACAGCTCGTCCAAGAGCTACCCCAGCACTGGCATTCTCAACGGCATTGACATCGGGCTGCTCAGCAGCGCAGGCGGCAGGGAAACTGCCAACATCTGGTCCGAAGAACAGCGCGTGCCCATTCCAGCTGAAGCGTTGCGCTGCATCGGCGCATACAACGTCTTTAGACTCTGCAATCCCAATCGCGACTACTTCAAAATCCGGCGCTTCCGCCTTTTGCTGGAGCTTGCTGACGGCAGCATGGTCAGCTCATATACCTCAACCGCTGTCTTCACCCAGCCTCCCAGTTGGCCACACGCTGAGGGCATCCTCGTCGATTTCAACGACGACATCACCGTGCCCATCGCCTTTGTCCCGCTGGATGAGTAATCGCTTCGACATTGATGTCAGCCGATAAACAACATCTGTACTGCTATCAGCCAACTTCTTCTTTTTTGTGAAAGGTTTTTCTGAAAAGCGTACCGCCAAGCCGTTACTCACTCAATCCCGGGTTCCGCCTCGCTTCACCCGGGGTTATTCCTAGTGCCGCCTCTACGAGGCTCAGGCTTGGGGGGGACTTCATCCCCAGGTTCCGCTTCGCTTCACCTGGGGTTACTCATGGTGCCACCTCTACGAGGTTGAGGTGGCCCTCAGGTCATTCTGGCCAAGCGGGAGGCGACTTGAAGTGTTTCTCCACGCCATCCGGATGTTCAGGCTGAATAGTCAAAAAAAACGATAGGCCAAATCGCGAATCCGCATGCAATCC
>JAAZKI010000375.1 GCA_012799905.1 Lentisphaerota bacterium
CTCGTCAAACTCCCGCCGCAACCGGCCGGCGGCCCCTTCACCCTCGCCGTCGCCGGCAGCAACCGCGTCGAATGCAAGGATGTCCTGATCGGCGAAGTCTGGCTCTGCTCCGGACAATCCAACATGGCCTGGGTGGTCAAAAATTCGCTCAATCTTGAGGGAGAAAAGAAGCTGGCCGCTGCCAACAGTCACATTCGCCACTTCAAAGTCAAGAACGTGGCTTCCGGGTATCCCGAGAAGGACCTCCCGGGCGCCTGGGCTGTCTGCTCCTCGGACACGGTCGAATGGTTCACTGCCGCCGGCTACTTTTTTGCTCGCGAACTGAGCCGCGAACTTCCCGACGTCCCCATCGGCCTGCTCAACTCCTCCTGGGGCGGCACCCGCATCGAACCGTGGACGCCTCCCGAGGGCTTTGCCACCGTCCCCTCCCTCAAAAACATCCACACCACCCTCCAGCGCGCCAACCCGCGCCAGGACGAATACAAGGCCACCTTGACCAAGTACTTGGGCGAGCTCGATCAATGGCGCACCCAAGCCGCCAGCGCCCTGGCCGCTGAAGCGCCGCTGAAGCCGGCCCCGGCCTACCCGGCCAGCCTGATTCCGGGCAGCGAACGGCAGAGTCCGGCCGCCCTCTACAACGCCATGATTCACCCACTCATCCCGTATGCCATCCGCGGCGCCCTCTGGTACCAAGGCGAAGCCAACCTCCGGGACGGCATGCTCTATGCCGATAAAAAACTCGCCCTGGTCAATGGCTGGCGGCAACTCTGGCAGCAGGATTTCCCCTTCTATTTCGTCCAGCTCGCCCCCTACCGCTACGGCGACGGCAAGCAGGACAGCACGGTCATGGGCGATTTCTGGGAAGCGCAAAGCGCCTGTGAAAAGATTCCCGGCGTCTACATGGCCGTCATCAACGACATCGGCAACGTCAATGACATCCACCCGAAAAACAAGCAGGAAGTCGGCCGTCGGCTCTGCCTGCTCGCCCTGGCTCACACCTATGGCAAGACTGGCATCGAGTTTTCTGGGCCGAAGTTCAAGGCAATGACTATTGACGGCAACACGCTGCGCATCACCTTCGACCATGCCCGCGGCTTGACCACCCGGGACGGCAAAGCGCCAGATAACTTCGAAATCATCGGTGAAGGCACTGACTTTCTCCCAGCTGTCGCCAGCATTGACGGCGAAACCATTGTCCTGTCCCATCCTGACATCAGCAAGCCGGCGGCCATGCGCTTTGCCTGGCACAAGCTGTCAGAACCCAATCTCACCAACGCTGCCGGACTTCCCGCTGCCGCATTCCGCGCCGGCGAGGTGGCGGTCATCGACTACTTCCAGCTCCGCGTCCCCGAGGCCAAGGACTTGACCCTTGTCTACGACCTCAACATCGGCAGCCACGGCAGTGACATCGTCTATGACGTCAATAACGCCGCCAATATCAAGACCTTCTCCCGAGTCGCCTATTTTCTGGAGTTGCAGCGTAGAGGCGAGCCGGTTCAGTATGTCTACGTTGCCATGGACGCCTTTACCGACGACCCGACCAAAATCGGCGTTCCCACCTTTGAGTCCAAAGCCGTTTTTCAAACCAAGGTCAGCAACCTGACGGTCATTTCGAATGTCAAAGGCATTGTCAACGGCAATCTCCTCCAAGATGCCGGCTGCATTGAATTCTGGAGCCACAACTACTCCCCTGGCAACGCGAAAGCAGTTCCCGGCGCCAGCGACCAACTCTATGATTTTGGGGACACCATCAGCCCAAGCAAGCCGGACGGCTACGGCAGCATGCAGGTGCACAACTATGCCGCCAAGCAGACCATCTTCGCCTACAACGCCTGGAAGTCAGGCCAGAACGCCGATCTCGGCATCGGCAACAGCCCATCCGGCAATACCCGCGACTGGACCTTCAACAAAAACGCCTCCAACTACACCGTCAAGCGCCTGCGCGTATTCGTTCGCTGACCTTCCCTGCGCCAGCAGCAGTTTTTCCAACGCCGCGAGGCTGGCGCCTGCAACCATCAACACTCTAACCCCTACAGGTTCACCATGAAAATCGCTGTTTTTCTTGCTCCTGGCTTTGAAGACATCGAAGCCGTCACGCCGGTCGATGTGCTGCGCCGCGCCGGCTTCACCGTTGTCACTGCCGCCGTCAGCGCCAATGGTCGCCAGGTCACCAGCGCACATGACATCACCATCGTCGCTGACGCCCTGGCTGAAGACCTCAAACCAGCCGACTTCGTCATGTCAATCTTTCCCGGCGGCCTGCCCGGCTCCACCAACCTGGCCGCCAGCAAGACCGTGACCTCCTTTGCCGCCGCTGTTCACGCCAAAGGCGGCTGGGCCGCTGCTATCTGCGCCGCCCCCATCGCCCTGAAGGCAGCCGGCATCCTGGAGGGACACGCCTACACTTGCTACCCATCCATGGAAAAGGAAATCGGCGGCAACTACACTGGCCGCCGCGTCGAACGCGACCGTCGTGTCATCACCGGCTGCGGTCCGGGCGCATCCCTTGAATTCGCCCTCGAACTGGTTCGCGCTCTGGGCAAACCGGACGTCGCCGACCAGCTGGCCAAAGGCATGCTCAAAGCCTAAAACATCCCCGAAAAACCGCCAGGACGGCAGCGCCGATAGGAAAAAACGCCCGGAAACCGCAAATATGCGGCCTTCATGCGCAAGTCGCTTTGCAAAATCGACGCCAAATTGTTATAATATGAATTTACCTATCAACCTGTCTCTGCTGCTGCCGCCTGGCGGCTGAAAACAGCTTCTCGTTTTGGAACAATCTAATCACCGGCGCCTTGCCCCGTTAAGCCCAGGAATACCACGTGAAAGCCTTTCTTGCCATCGTCAAACAGACCATGCGGTCTGCCATCCGCTCCAAGATCTTTCATGTCCTCTTCGCTCTCATCATTCTGGCTGTGTTCCTGCTGCCGGTGACTGTCTCCGGCGACGGCACCGCCATCGGCCTGGTGCAGATTTCCCTCACCTACTCGCTGGGCGTCGTCATCGCCCTGATCTCCATCACGACACTGTGGCTGGCCTGCTCGCAGCTGTCCCGCGAAATCGAGGCCTATAACATCCACCTGGTCGTGTCCAAACCCTGCCCCCGCTGGAAAATCTGGCTCGGCAAGTGGTTCGGCATCTTCATCATGCATGCCGTCATCCTGATCGTCTCCGCAATCGTCATCTTCTTCTTGATCAACTGGCGAGTCAGCCGAGGCAACTTCTCGGCTGAAGAACTGACCCGCCTGGACAAGGAAATCCGCGTCGGCCGCCGGGGATTCTACCCGCAAACCCCGGAATATGACCGCATGGCCGACGCTGAATACGAACGCCGCAAAGGCGAATTCGGCGACAATCACGACGTGGCCAGCACCAAAGCCGAAATCAAGCGCCAACTCGTCGCCAAGTCCGGCGAAGTGCCGCCAGCCACCGCCAAAGACTGGGTCTTCCGGAACGTCGCTGCCAAGTCGTCTGACGACACGTTGTTCCTCCGCTACCGCGTCTATTCCGGCTCGACGTCCAGCACCAACCAGAAGCAAATGCCCTGCATCTGGGGCTTGCGTGACCCAGCCGCCCCGCCCTCAGTAGCTGATCCTTTCCGGTACATTTCCTTTAACGTAATGGGCGGCACCTTCCAAGAAATGCCGCTCAGCGCACGAAGCATTGACGCAAGCGACAGCGTGACCGTCCGCTACATCAATCCGCCCCAGGAATACTGGCAGGGCGTTGAGGCGACCCCAGCTGTGTTCCAGCCGGCGGACGGGCCGGCCATCCTGGTGGCAGTCGCCTCATTCGGCAACAACTACACCCGGGCCATGATCCTGGCGCTTTTGCAAATCGCCTTCCTGGCCGCCCTGGGCTGCACCGTGTCCGCCGCCTTCTCAACCCCAGTGGCCGCATTTGTCGCTGTCGCCTACCTCGTCATTGGACTCTCCATCCAGGCTGCCATCACCGCGCCCCTGACGAATGACGACGGCTCCTATAAATACAAAAATGTCACCGAAATGGTATTGCACAAATTCGCCCAGGGCATGAGTCATATCATCGTCTCGGTTGACGACTTGGACGCGACTTCGGACCTGATTCGAGGCCGCTTGATTGAAAACCGCCGACTGCTCAGCACCGTCGGATACCTGCTCTTCCTCCGCACCGGCCTGATTGCCGCCCTCGGCATCTGGATTTTCAATAAACGAGAACTGGGCGCCGTCATCAGAAAATAACAGCCTGCAAGTCGGCAAAGACACTTGTCAACGCCGACGCAACGGCTGCTTCACAGTACCAGGAAACACACTGCCAAAGCCATGAAAAATTTCGCTCGTCCCATCCTCGGCTTCGCGATCGCCTTTGCTCTTCTCGGCCTGTCTTTGTCGGTCGTGCAAAGTCGCATGAACGCCATCCGTTACACGGAACAGCTCACTGACACGGACCCATTGGAAAACGCCCCGCCGCTGGTCGCCTTCACCAGCGTCGCTCTCGGCGGCTTCCGCGGCCTGGTGGCAGACTGGCTCTGGCTCCGCTCCAGCAAAATGCAGGACGAAGGCAATTACTTCGAGATGGTTCAACTGGCGAACTGGATTGTCAAACTGCAGCCGCGCTTCACTGGCTCGCATGCCTTCCTGGCCTGGAACATGGCCTACAACGTCTCAGTGACCTTTACCAACTTCGAAGACCGCTGGCGCTGGGTGAAGCGAGGCATCGAACTGATTCGCGATGAAGCCCTCGAATTCAACCCCGGAGACCCTGAGTTGTTCCGACAGCTGGGATGGATTTTCCAGCACAAGATGGGCAAAGACCTGGACGACGCCAACCGCTATTATAAAACCGAATTCGCCAAGGAGATGATCCGGCTTTTCGCTGACTACTACGGCCAGTGGGAACTGCTGCAAAAAGCCCCGGCCAATGAAGCCAAATTGCGCGCGGCCCTCGGTGACAACGAATTCTGGAATATCCTCGCGAAACACGGCTATAAAAACTTCGATGAATTCGAGAAACATTTCCGGGAACTGGCGGTCATCCCCCCGGAAATCCTGCCCGATTTGCAGAAGGCCGGCATAGAAAAAACAGTCGAACTCTGCCTCCGCTATCGCTGGATGACCATGAAATACCACCTGGACCCGACCTGGCTGCATAAACTCAATGTCAAATACGGCGATCTCGACTGGCGCCTGCCAGAAGCGCACGCCATCTACTGGGCTGAACGCGGCAAGGACAAATGGACTGAAGACAAGGACAGCTTCAAACGCTTGAGCTGCGACCGCATGCTCTTCCAATCCCTAAGCGCAGCCTTCGAAACCGGCAGACTGGTCTATCTCAAAGACATCGAACACCTCGAAATGACCCCGAATATCTCCCTGGTCGATGCCGTCAACAAATCCTATATGGACAGTTGGGACGCCTATGACGAAAACACGATCGGAGGCGCCTACGGCAACTTCTTGGTTGACGCTATTGTCACCCTGTACAAATTCGGCCAAAAGAAGAAGGCGGCGGAAATGCAGGCTCATGCCAGGACGTACAAGCGCTATGGCACCCGCTTCAGCCCCAACTTGGATGACTTCGTCCTGAAAGAACTGGCTGAAGACATGGAACAGGCGTCCCAACCGACTGCCCAGGGAACCGTGCAAAGCTACCTTATGAACGCTTACTACCAGTTGGCCATCGATGAAGACGAAGTCGCGGAAAGCTACCTGACCATCGCCAAGCAACTCTACGACCGCTACCAAAAATTCGTCGCCGGCACGGAAAGGCGCCGCGGCCTGCCGCCCTGGAACCAAATGCAGATCACCAGCCTGGAGACGACGAAGCAGCGCATCCCAGCCCCCATGGCCAAACGGCTGGAGGAACGCATCCCCAGAGCCAAGGAAAAATTCATTCCGGAAGCCGGCGAAATCGCTGCTCCTGTGGTTCAGTAAGGCAGCCGTCGCCCGACTCGGGGCCTGGCAGACTGCCTGACTTATTGCTTCCAATTTTTGCCGCTGTTCCTTCAACGCGTATCCTGCTGGGTCTAATCGTAGTATGACAACACCGCTGCCGTCATCTTTCCGTGATCCCGACGCCTATGTTTTTCGGGCCAATGGCCGTGTCCGGCGCCGTATTGCTGCCTCCGGCCGACCTGACTTCCAGATGCTGATGACGTCCGGCCTCTATGATGCCTTGACAGCAGACGGGTCGCTGACGCCCCATGAGTTGATTGAAGACACGGCCGAAGCCTGCGTGATTGAGCCGGTGCAGATTCCCTTTGTGTCATATCCTTATGAATGGAGCTTCTCCATGCTTAAGGATGCCGCCCTGCTGACTCTGCACGTCCAGACCATGGCGCGCCAATATGGCATGACCCTGAAAGACGCCACGGCCTTCAACGTCCAATTCCTGAATGGCAAGCCCATCTTCATTGACACCACATCGTTTGCCGAATACATCCCGGACACCCCCTGGGATGCCTATCGGCAGTTCTGCCAACACTTCCTGGCGCCTCTGCTGCTGATAACATATCGCGACCACCGGCTCCTGTCGCTCTTCCGCAATTATCTGGACGGCATTCCGCTTGACCTGGCGTCCAGCCTGCTGCCGTGGCGAACCCGCTGGCGGCCGTCCATCTATCTGCACCTGCACCTGCATGCGGCCATGCAGAAAAAACACGCCAGCGACGGCGGCCAGGAAACGTCTAAGACTCGCCAGCGACCGACAGTGAAGAAGGCGGAAGCCCAGGCAATGCTCGATAACCTGAAAAATCTCATCGAATCCCTGAGCTGGCAGCCAGCCGGAACCGAGTGGGGAGACTATTACGACTTCACCAACTATTCCGAAGAGGGATTGAGCGCCAAAAAGGACATTGTCTGCCGTTTTCTGGATGATGTCAAACCATCATCGCTCTGGGATTTGGGAGCGAACAACGGCCTGTTCACCCGTCTCGCAGCAGAATGCGCCATTCCCTCGGTCGCCTTTGATATTGACCCGGCAGCCATCGAAAAAAACTACCTGTACCTGAAGCAAAACCAGCTGCCGTGCCTGCTGCCCTTAGTCTGCGACCTGTGCAACCCCTCGCCCGGACTGGGCTGGGCGAACGCCGAACGCGACAGCCTCGCTCAACGCGGCCCGGTTGACGCCGCCCTGGCGCTGGCCTTGATCCACCACCTGGCCATCTCCAACAACCTGCCTCTGCCCAAAATCGCGGAGTTCCTGGCCAGCATCGCCAAAGACCTGCTCATTGAATTCGTGCCAAAAACAGACTCCAAGGTCAAAATCCTGTTGGCCACCAGGCCGGATATTTTCCCTGAGTACGACTTCGAGCATTTCCTGGCCGCGTTCAGCCAGCGCTTCGCCATCCTGAAGCAAAGCCCAATTCCCAACTCAGACCGCATCGTCGTGCACATGCGCCGACTGGCGTGAATTCCTGCCACAATACGGTCGCTTCGCGGCGATAGATACTCCGAACCTGGTTGACGTCGTACGTAGTTCAAGCTTTAGCTTGCTGTATGTAGCGCAGCCTTTAGGCTGCCGTACGTAGTTCAAGCTTTAGCTTGCTGTATGTAGCACAGCCTTTAGGCTGCCGTACGTAGTTCAAGCTTTAGCTTGCTGTACGTAGTTCAAGCTTTAGCTTGCTGTATGTAGCGCAGCCTTTAGGCTGCCGTACGTAGTACAGCCTTTAGGCTGCCGCACGTAGTTCAAGCTTTAGCTTGCTGTATGTAGCGCAGCCTTTAGGCTGCCGTACGTAGACCCCATCCAAAAAGAATTTTCTTCAAAACGGCATCTATGTGTCACCCCTAACGGGGCTCAACATTATTCTACGCCTCACCCAGGGCTTCGCTACGCTCACCCTGGGCTTTTATGTTGCTGGCTCTTTGAGCCGCCAGGCTTACATACGTTAGCCCGAAGCCTGTACAACAAGCACCCATCACAGGGTTTCGCACATTAAAAAGAAATTTCCGTGTATTCCGCGTGTTCTGTGGTTACAAAAACAACTCTACAAAAAACCAATGTTCATCCGTATCCATCCGTGGTTAAAAAATAGGCTGTGGACGCTTAGCCACCCATAACTTATTTCTTAGGCATACGCAGGAAGTCCTTGGCAATCATCCTGATTCCGTCAGCCTCGTCGCCATACCGTTTGACGCAAAAATTGCAATCATTGCAATTGCGGTCATAGCAATTCCGGTGCACACGGGCCGGATACATCCTCCGGAACGCCTCATAGCATTCATCCGAACAAAAGCAATATCTTTCCTGGCTGACGCCAAAGGCGACGTGCACCAAGTGGAAGCCGTCTTTTGCGGTGTCGCACATGCCGCCGCACCATCCACAGACAATCTGCAAAAGGTCGGTGAAGGTCTTTTGACGCTGCTCCAGCTCCGCATCGTTCCAGACGTACTCGACCCAGGAAAACGAACTTGCCGGAATCCTGGCCAGTACGACATCGCCCTTCACCACCAGGCAGTCGCCGCCCTTCAGCACATAGGCGTGATCGCCTTCGACCGTTGCATCAGTCTGCCGCAGATGCACGCGGACACTCCCGGATTTCGGCGTGTCATAGCGGTTCCAGCCGCACGATTCACAGATATTCGCTGACATGTGCTGGCTGAGATGCTCGCCGCAAACCGGGCAGCGCCCCATCTTGATCACATGCAGACGCTTCAGCGATTCCTCCGCCGCGCTAAGCACTTCGCGCTCCGCCACCCTCAGCAGGCGCTGTTCCTGCGTGCCGTCTTCATCCTCCAGCAACGCAATGTCAAGCTCAAAATTCGCCCGCTGCTCATCCGGCAGAAACGCCTTGCTGGCGCGTTCCGTGGTTGGCGCTTCCTCTTCCTTGTCCTTATCCCTTTTTCGGCTGAAAAAGCTCATCATCGGCATAGCATCACCTCAAACGGCTGAAATTGTCAAAACATCTGGTTACTGCTGTTCATCCTGGACGACTGGGAGCATGGCTTCCTCCCGGTACCCGATTGCGTACATATAATTCGCCCGCGCTCGCAGCAAATCGGCCGCAGCCGTCGTCTGCCGATGCAGAATCGTGGTCAGATTCTTCTGTGCGTCGGTGACGTTCTTGCTGGTGCTCTCACCAAGGCGGAAACGCTCTTGCTCGGCGGCGACCGTATCCCGCGCCGCGGCTATGCCTTCGGTGACCATCTTCAGGCGCGTCTGCGCTGCTTGGTAGTTCAATTCCGCGTTGCGGATTTCAGCCCGGATATCAACGATCAACGCTCGCAGAAGCTCATTCAATTCATGCACCCGGGCCTGGAACCGAGCCTGCCGCGCACGCGGGCCGCGATAATCCAGGGAGCGACGCCACGCAACCGTGACCTCGCCGCCAAGATGGTGGTCCGTCGTGATCTTCTTCGACTGAAAAAAATGGTCTTCGCCTTCGCCCTGCCAAGTCACACCGAAATTCAACGACACGTCGTCTTTGGCCTCTTCCAGCGCTCCGTCCATCTGCGCCCGGGCTACTTTCATGGCATTGAGTATTTCCAGGAAACTGCCCCGGCTGTGACAGGCCAGTTCAAAAGGCACGCTGCCCAGCGCCGGCTTCTGCAAAGCCTGCGCAAAAAACTGCTCTGGATCGATGGACAGCTCAATGGCGCGGTCAACGCCGATGACTCTGGCCAGGGAAACCAAGCCGAGTTCCACGCGATTACGGGCTTTTTCCTCGTCTTCCCGACCGATTTGGAGGTCCAGCAGAGCCTGGTTGATCTGATAATCCGGCACCACTTTAAGGCGACACAGTTCTTTGGTCTCATTCAGCAGCGCGAGGAAGCGCTCGGTAGCCGCCTGGGTGACCCGATGCGCGGCCAGCGTCTCATAGGCGGAAATATAAGCCAGTTCAATGTCACGGCGCAAAACCTGATTCTCACGCAACATCGCAGCTGCAGTGACGTTGTATTCGGCCAGGGCCTGGGCACGCGAGATGGACAGGGTTCGAAAGGCGCGGTCGCGCAGCAGGGGAATACGTACCTTGACGCCGAACAGAGTCTGGTACAAATAGTCGGAATCAGCAGCATCATCCAAAATCCGCAGAGCTGAGCCGAGGGAGACATACGCCCCCGCAGGAACCGGAATCTGGACACCCACCTGTATTTCCCGGCTGTTGCCAGACAGCGAAGTATAGCCGACCGTGCCCGGTATTGAGCGGATAGCTTCAGACCTCCCAATCGCGCCCTGCCAAGACGGGTCCAGGAATTCCAGCAATTCCTGATGTTTCAACAGAGCCTGTTCAACACGCCAGCTGGCAGCCTGGATTCCGGGATTGACCCGTTCCGCTTCCGCTAGGAGAGCCGCCAACTCATCCGCGACAACCGCCGCCGGCAGCCATAGCAGCAAGCAAAAAAACAATACGCGCCTGATGTTGGCGCGACGTGATGTGATAGGCATCATATCCAACCGGGTCTTGTGTCAACCCTCTCCGATGTGCACCCCGCCCAGCCAACCGATGCTGACGGTCGCCCTGGTGCCGGCGCCTTGTCGCGCCGCCATTCAGGCGCAGGCAGTTTTCCCAGCCCGGAAAAACAGCATGGCTGTATAGAACATTACTATAAACCGTGACGGGAATTTCGACACCCGAAATATGTGTTTTTTGTATATTTTTCTTTGCTTGGCATCTATTTCGGATCGTGTCTAGCAGCTCAAGCCATCGCGTTGTCCTGTTTTAGTGGCGCTCCTGTTTTGCTGCCTTCCACCAATTAAGGTCAGCCAAGACTGCCAACAGCATCACCCCAGCTGCCAGCAAGCATGCCGCCAACAGTCCAAAATGTTGATAGGCCAGGCCGCCGAGCACGGAGCCGACCACCCCGCCCACCGCCAGGAGAATCTCATGCAGGGTCATGCGGAAAGTGCGGTCAGAACTACCGGACACGCCGTGAAAAATACTGTTGGCATAGGAATGGCCGCTCATCAACCCGCAGACCACCAGCAGAAAACCGATCATGCCCACGTTCCTGGCCAGGCCCAGTCCAATCAAGGCCACTATCGTAATCAGATGGCCGACCAAAAGCTGCCGCAGTTTGAAATGCCAGAAATGACAAAATCCGAGCACGCTCATAGCCAGAGACATGGCCAGAGCCCGCAATAGCAGCAACACGCCAATTTGCTCTCGGTTTAACTTGAGGACTTCCTCGGCCACTCGCGGATAAATGGAAAGAATGAAACCGACTCCAACCCAGGTGCAGGCGAGCCCGACCCAGGCTGGATAGCGCAGCACAGTGCCAGCGCTAGTCGAACCCGATGCTGAATCCTGGCTTTCATCACCCCCGCCAGAGCCGGCCTGCACCAGCATGGGAGCATTGCGATGCGAGACAAAGAAGACAAATGCCAACAGGTAGGATATGATTCCCATGACCAGCGGGTAACTGGCGTTGCGGCTGCTCAAATAGCCGGTCAGCATAGGGCTGATGATGCACCCCATGCTCCAGCTGAAATTGTAGATGCCGGTTGCCCGGCTCAATGCCTGCCCCTCCAGGCCAACCGACAGCCAGCCCATCAGCGGCGGCCAGAAAAAAGCCGTGCCAGCCCCGCAGATGCATTGTCCGAAATAGGCCAATCCAATCGTCTTCGCGCAGTACATGAACAGAATCCCGACCAGGAACGACCCGGTGGCCAGAATCATGCTCCAGCGAATGGCCAGACGACTGATGACCCGACTCAACCCTATGCAGGCCAGCACATAGCTGACGTTGTAACAAGCGCTCAGAATGCCCGTCTGCGCCGGCGTGGCCTGGAATTTCTCCTTGCTGTAAAACACCAGCGCTAAGCAGACGGCATTGATAGTCAACGCCATTACGAAAGCCGTGGTATAGATGATAGTCGCTTTGCTGTTTCTGGTCATATCTGTGTTTGCCAATTCTCCAAATATATGGCTTCTGCCCGCCGGGTTCTCTTCCCTTGGCCAACGGCAGTTGAGTTAACCCATCCGGATCAAAAAATAGCCGCAATCGTCTGGAACGACGAAGTTGACCGCGCCATCCTGCGATGCAAGTCGGCGCGGCTCTTGCCCGGACAAGGGCATAAGAAGCTCTGCGGTTCGGCTTTCCGGCGGCAGAGGCAGGGTGAATTGCCGGCAGCAATCGGCGCTCGGCCGAATCCGCTGCACAATACGGAGCATGCGATAGGCGCGGGAAGCTGGGTCGCGTTTGGCTTCCAGGGCGTCGTCAAGCTCCTGCTCATACTGGCTGGCGAGGAAATGCACCAGCAGCCGGCCTTGCTCATCGCGGTATTTCCGGCAGTGCCATCCGGCTGGCACGGTCATCGTCGGCAGCCAGCTTTTGAGCAACTCGTCCGCCTCGGCGTCCAAGCCAGCACGGCAACGGGCGGGAAACCAATGCAGTCCAGGCAGCGGCGCCCAATGCGCACTGGCTGAAACGCAATCAGCCGGTATTGCCGCTTTATACACATCATCAGGAAACGCCGGCGGCCGGTCAATCTCGGGCAAGGTCACTGAGACGCCCAGCTCCGCCGCCAGGGACTGCTGACGACGTTGGCCGCGTTCATCACAGAACCCAAGGGGCCCCAACGCCAATGCTATTCGACCAGACCGAACCCATGCCAGCAGCCCGGCTTTCTCGTCTTCAGAAAGACAGACCGCTGACGGCAACACCAGCACGGAATATGGCGATGATTCAGACGACGGCATCTTCAGCACAACATCAGCATCATAACCATTGCCAAACAAATGCTGGCACAGCCCGACGTAGTCAGCCGCAAAGTCACTCTGGTTTCCACCGTAAAATTGCAGAGTCGATGTTGAGAAGAAAATAGCGACTTCAGCGGCTGATTCACCCTCGAACCATTCCGAAAATCGCTTTTCCGCCTGAAAGGTCTCGGCCAGCAGTTCCGAGTCATCTGGCATGGCAGCCATATCTTCATCCGGCAGCCCCAGGCGATGCACCAGTGACGAGAACCACATACCCGTGCCCAAGAATTTATTGAATGCCCAGACGGTGCGGGCAGCGTCCTCAGAATAGCCGTAGCCCAGGCCAATGCACGGCAGGCGGTGTTGGCGGGCGATGCCGAGCAGGTGAGCCTGTCTCGCCATCTGGGCCATCAACGTCCCGTTCATTGCCGGCGTATTGCCGCACATCTCAAGCATCACCGTGTCTGCGCCTCCGGCGATGAAGTCCTCGTAGGACAAAGCGGATGCGTTAGCACCCGCGTTGCAGCAGCCGCTGCAACAGCTCATCAGGGGGATATTCTCTGGCGTCGCCGTGCGTACCCGGCGGAAGAAATCCTGCACAGTCTGATACCGCATAGCCACCCAGTCGCGCCAAGACGGGTTCGACCAATTCCCCCAGAAGTCAAGGCGCTCCGCTGGTGGCAGCTCGTGGCCGTATTCACGCTGAAAACGCTCCCGGCAATGCGGACAGGCGCAGGCTCGGAACAGCGGGTAGAAAATGGCGTCGTCGCTCATCAGGCCGTCAATCCCGGTTTCCGCAAACAGACGACGGACATAGTCCATGTAGGCGGCGCCGAAGTCCGGATTGTTCATGCAGAATTGCTGGGCGCCGTACTGGGACAGGAAGCAAGGCTTGCCGGTCGCGACATCGACCATCTTCCAGTCATTGAGCTCATCCGTCGGCAACGGCACGTCGCTCGGAGGTGAAATCAGAACCTGGCGATGATTGCTGAACGTATGGGCAAAACGGTCTGGATCGCGGTTGAAATAGCACGTCAGCACTGACGAGTGATGATCAAAAAGAATCATATCCCGTGCATGCAGCTCGTCAGCGACAAAGCGGATCAATTCATGCAGGGGTTCCCAGACCTGGCAGAAGTCCCAGCGGAAATGCGCTCCGAAAATGATAGCCGAGTTTGCCCCGGCCTCTGCCAAGCGGTCGGCTCGACGGCGAAATTTATCCTTGAGGGCCTCGTTGGGCCACGGCAGCGCGTCCTTCCTTAGCCACCAGCTAACCATCCGGTATGTTTTCATGCAATCCCCATCCTAAAATCTTGCCGTCCCCTACTCTGCCCATAGCCACCATACAGTATAAAAATATAATGACCGAACACGGCTTTGCAACGCCTGATGACCCAAATCGCGCTCTACAACAATCAGGCAGCAGGTCCTGGTTTGCCTTTACCGGGCATGACATTATTTTAACGGAGTCATTATCTGACTCCAGCCTATCTCACGTGACCAACTGCTCCTAGCACCAAGAGGACAACCATGACCATCACTCGCCTCGGATTCAACCTGACCCTGCTCAGCGTCGCCCTCCTGAACGCAGCCGCAGCAGTCAACGCGCCAGCCGCGCCGCCAGCGCGCGATGACTTCACCGTCCACCCTGAGGTCGCTGACCAGCTCCGGCCAATCTTCCAAAAACTGAAGGATGAAAAAATGCGCTTCGGCTATGGCGGCGCCGACGCCCTCTACCGCACCGACACCGAACCAGTCATTCAGAACGATGACTTTGACCCGGGACGCTACTCCTTCGAGCTGGCCGGCAAAATGAAACAAGCCGGCTTCAATGGCCTGATGCTGCTGTTCGGCCCCTGGAGAAATGGCTTTGGGGAACTGCCACGCCTCGAAAAAGCCGTCCGCTTCTGGGCGGAAGGCTGCCGTCGCCATGACCTCAGCCTGATGGTCGACATTCAATTCGCCCAGAATGCCGCTGCCTACCGCCGTTTCCACGCCGGCACTGACCTGAAAATCCACCAAGCCGTCTGTCCTAACGATTGGAAGTATTGGGAAGAACAGATTCTCGAACGCTGCCTGATCACCGCTAAAGTAGCCAAAGACTTCCCTAACGTGCTCGGCGCGGCCCTCGACTTTGAAATGTACATCAAAGACGGCGCCAACTACCCCGGCCCCTGCTTCTGCGACGCGTGCTTCGCGGAATTCTGCCGCCGCACTGAGTTGTCTTCCCCGGTCACTCTCAAACCCACGCAACGCCAGGAGTGGATACGAGACCAACAGCGCTTGCTCCAGTACATGGCCTTCATGGAATGGAAAATGGCTGAAACATGCTCCCGCCTGGAAAAGGCTGTCCATGCCGTCAACCCCGATTTCGTTTTCGCCTACCTGCCCTTTTTTGAATGGTTTCCGGGCTCCACCCGCGGCTTAGGCACGCCCAGCCAGCCTGTCCTGGTAGGCTCGGAAATGGAATATTCGGCCGGATTTTCACCGGCTGTAGCCCAGCGCACAGCCAGGATGAAAGACGAGGGCTACCCAGCGCTCTAGCTAAAGCAACACGACCCCGCCACTATTGCGGGACAAGTCTACGCCATGACCCAAGACAGCGACGGATTCTGGTTTTACACCATGGGTTCACTCTGGAAGGATGAATACGACTCGGCCAAAGGAGACAGCGGCCTGTTCCCAGGCAGCCGCGCCAGCTATTATTGGCAAGCCTTCCGACAGGCCTTCACAGCCCTGGACCAGTGCCGTCAGCAAGGCGAGGCCTTCGTGCCGCCCTTCCCGATCCCGCCAAAGTAAGATGCGACGCTCCCGTCCCTGAGCCTGTCCAAGAGCGCCACATCCTTGCTGCAAAACGGCCGTTTCTCGCCCCAGGCTTGGGGCAACGCGCAAAACATAGTTCTGCGGGACAATTACACCAGCAAACCCTATCAGCCCAAAACTACGGCCTGGATTGCCTTTGACCAGGACTTCTTCATCGTCAAAGTCCAGGCTGATGAACCCGAGCTGGACAAAATCAAAACCGCGACCACCAGCAACGGCGATTTCAAGGTGTTCAGCGATGATATGGTTGAACTCTATTTCGGCTTTGAAAATAACGCCATTATTCGCCATTTCGGCATCAACGCCGCTGGCGTGTATGCGGTTCGGACTGTTTACCGGCAAGGCAATGACCGCACCTGGGAATGTCATCCTGTTGTCAATGCCAGTCGGACGGGCCAGGCCTGGATTCTAGAAATGGCTTTCCCCTGGCGACAGTTGGCGCCGGACGGCGTAATCCCGGCCGAGATCAGCTTCAACCTCAACCGCTCCCGTTCACTTCCTGGCGACCGCCTGGCGGCCTGGTCGCCAACCTTCGGGCTGTTTCTCGCTCCGGACCGCTTTGGTCGCATCAGTCTCCAGCGGTGAGCGCATTTGTTTTATCCGCAGATTACGCTGATGACGCAGATTTTTTAGGGTGGGTTGTAAAGAGAAACTAACAACGCTGCGGCAAAAACGCTAAAAGCGAGAAACATACGGCAGCCTAAAGGCTGTACTACGTAGAGGGTGTCCAAAAAGGGTTTTAACCACGGATGGACACAGATGAACACTGATTTTTTATAGGGTTGTTTTTGTAACCACCGAACACGCGGAATACACGGAAATTTTGTTTAATGTGTAAAATTTTGCCATGAGCGCTTGTAGTACAGGCTCCACGCAGACGTATGTCGACCTGGCGGCCGGAAGGCCGCC
>JAAZKI010000536.1 GCA_012799905.1 Lentisphaerota bacterium
ATCGCAGATGCGGATGATATGCTTGCCTTTCGGTTCGAGCGAAAAATGCGCGTAGAAAGTGGCTACGCCGTAGACGTGGGCAACAGGCACGTCAAGCGAGGTGGCAAGATAGCTGATTACGTCCCGCGGCAGGTACTTGTACACTTCCTGCGTCTCCTGTAAAATGGGAATCAGCCTGCCGGGATCATGCCCATTTTTTTCCAAAATGGCGTTGACAGCAGCCAGGTGCTGCACCATCGCCTTTGTCTTTTCAACACTTTCCTTCATGTCTTTCCTCCATGGATAGATGCTGGTAGCAGAGCCCAAAAAAACTCTTGCCTAGTCTTCAGACGTATTTGATGTCAACCTTTTTCAAAAATTTATTTTTCAGTATTCCTGCGATTCGTTGCACGATATTGCGTCGCAATTCCAGTTCTTGTGGCAGATTCGGGTCTTGGTGCGCTTCATTGATGCGCGTGCCTACGAGGAAGTAAATCAGGTCATTGCGGCGCATCATTTCGGCCAGGATGCCGGCCGGATTGCGAGGCATGAACGTGTCAGTTTTTTCCAGGTACCCGGCTGCCTTGGTCAGCGTGAAAATGCCTTCCGTAACTAAGTCAATGCCCTCCATCGTGGACATTGGCGGCATCTCGGAGGAAAAGCTCGTCAGGTCCATTTTCAGTTCCCGGTTCAGTTCCCGGGCGATAATTTCTGCGGAGGTGCCGCCGCAGACTGCTTTTTCGCCATCAAAGGCATCAATGAACTTGGCGCATTCGGCGTCATGCTGGCGGTCATACGGCGGGCCGGTGAAGATGAGCATTTTTCGCGGATGGCGGAAGTAGAGGGAGGCGCAAGTCATGTCGTCTTTATTGATGCGTCGCGGCTCTTTGCGGCGGGCTTCCTTGACGATGGCGTTGCAGAGTTCATGCGATGAAATGGTCGGGGTTTGGCTGAGGATTTCGTTGACAAAGGCGGCGCAACCGGATTCACGCCAGCCCAGCGGCCATTCGGGCGAACCCATGGCAGCCTGGCTGATGCCATCAGAGAAGAAAATGATGCGGTCGTCGCTCTGCGCTGTAAAATGGTAAATTTTCATTTTCCGGTTGTCCCATTGTTCGGATTCAAGCCGTTCAAAGGGGATTTTGGTTTGTTCGCCTTGCCGGAACAGAAAAAATGGGGGGTTGCCCATTTCAACGATGCGGATTGAGTAGTCTGGCCAGGCATTCAGGATGGTGAAAGTGGCGTAGCTGATTTTCCGCACCTGGCAGATGGGCAGGGCGCTCATCATGATTTCCGCAGCATGTAAAATGCTGTAGTTAGGCACAGCCGCGAATTTCAACGCCATGGAGGCAGTCATTGACGCCAGAATATTGGCCTTGACTCCGCTGCCCAGGCCGTCGGAAAGAACTGCCACCACGCGCCCGTCATTGTCGCTCTTCTCAAAACGGAAAGCATCTCCGCAGATGTTCTCACCATGCTTGCTGCACTGGCTGTAAGCCAGGTCAAGAAAAAGAGGATGTTCAGAATTTGTATGCATGACGACTCAGGTTCTGCGGTGGTCTATTTATCGGCGTAGTTTTCCGCGATGGAGCGCAGGAGGATTTCGGTTTCGGCCATGTGCTCTCCGAGTTTGCAGGCGATGTCCTGCACTGTCGCCAGGTTCTTCTCAATGACTTTGCGTGCCTGATCGGCAATTTGTTCGCGGGTGAATTCAGTTTGCGTGACGTCAAAGAGGATGGCGCCGATCACCTGGCCCGGCTCAATGTTGAAGATTTTGATATTGAGCAGTTTTTTATCGAACTTTAGGGCATCCCTGGAGAGTTCCTGGCCGCTGCGGATGACTTCTTGGAAGAGGTCGGCAAAGGGGATCAGGCGGTCGAGGAAGGCATTGGGCATGCCTGGGGCGACTTCATAGATTTCCAGGGCATTGTCACCGCAGAGTTCAGCAAAGCGGCGGTTGCATTCGATCAGTTGCAGGTTGCTGTTGACGATGACCACGGCGGCCGGGATGCAGCGCAGGATGGCATTGGATTTTTTCTGGGCCAGGTTGCGTAGGTAGGATACGCACATGCTGGGTTCAGCTTTGCCGGCCAGCAGCGCCTTGGCGAAATTCTGGCAAGTGTCGTAACCGCATCCGCCGCAGTTGAGTTCATCTTCAGGCGTTGATTTGCCAACTAAAAGCAAGGCCTGCTTGATGTCGCGCATAGAAACGTCTGGAGTCTCAACCGGCGCGGTTTCGTACGTCTCAGCGATTTCCGCAACTGGACGCGCCGGCAGTTCCCTTTGAAAATCAGTATTGCGGATGATGCGCAGGCGTTCGAGCAGCCCTGGCGAACAATGCTCGGTGCCGGGGCCGTGCACGCAGCCGCCAATGCAGGAGAGCGCTTCCAGAAAAACCGGTTCGCGGATATCGCTCGGGTGGAGTCCCTGGAGCGCCTGGCGCAATGCATCAATGCCGGAAATCACGGTGTAGTGGATGTGTTCGCAACCAGGATGCGCCCGCAGAGTTTCATTCATGCCGCCCTCAATCGGGTAAATCGCGCCCTCCTTGGAACTTTCCGGGACAAAGCGGTCTTCCGCAGTGGGTTCCAGCTGCCAGGGATCAATCTTCAATTCCTTGAGCCATTGCCGGAGCATCGGAAATAAAATGGCCGCAGAAATCAAATCCGGCCGACGATCCGCTTCATTCTTCTTGGCAATGCACGGGCCAATGAAAACGATACGGATGTTTTCACCAAAAACTTTGCGCAGCATGAGCGCATGGCTCAAAGCAGGAGAAAGCACCGGCGTGATCGAAGGAACAAATTCAGGAAGATACCGGCGCACAAAATCAACAATTACCGGACAGGCCGAGGAAATCATCATGCCGCGCTCCATCTTGCGCAAATCTTCGGCGAGATTGTCAGAGACGATCTGCGCGCCCAGCGCCGTCTCGCTAACCCCAGCAAAGCCGAGTTTCCGCAAAGCAGCAATCAGCTTGGGTGCTGGCAATCCCTTGAATTCGCTGCCCCAGGAGGGCGCCAAGGACACATAAACCGGCTCAGGCCCTTGCAATAAATCCAGCACCACCCGCAAGTCATCACGGATTTTCTTGGCATGAACCGGACAGACTTCAACGCATTTGCCGCAAGCAACGCACAATTCCGGAATCACCGAAGCATGACCGGAAACGACCTTGATCGCTTTGACTGGACAGTGCCGGACGCATTTGAAGCAATCCTGACATTCCGCATCAGCAGTAAAAATGGGATAGTTCTGGCTCATTTTTTTAACAACGAAAAGTAACCAAGAGTGTTGAAGATGCCTGCATTTGCGCGAAAGGAGCGTGTGAATGCACGCAAGACCGGAGCGCAGAGGCGCCAACTTACGCCGGAAGTTTTTCGCGCAGCAGTTTCAGCAATTGTTCTTTGCTGAGGCGGTTGTAGGGGACTCCGTCGATGCTGATATTGGGGCCTTCCGCGCACTGCTTGGCGCAGCTGCGACCGGATAGTTCGACGCGCTCGCTGAGCTGATGTTCCTGGATGTAGTCCTCAATCAGTCGCAGATTGTCTTCATTGCCGCGGGCAAAACAAGAGCTCCCCATGCAGATGATGATTTTCAGCTTTTCCATCACTTCACTCTCCACCGGGAAGCAAACGCGCCAAGACAGCCGCCGGCGCTTCTGCTTCCCTCCAGATGTTTTATTTCCCGTAGTATGCCTTCAGATACAGTTCCTTAGAATTCAAGTGAACAAAATGTCGTAGGACTTGAAGCAGACCGGAAGGCCAAAGCGGTGCTTCAGGTTTTCGATTGCCCTGAACAGGCAGCAGCAGAAAATTCATGACCGTGGCGTAGCGCTCTTTGGCTGCCAGGCTAGGATAGTGCGAAAAAAAGTCCCAGAGGCGTCAAACTGCTGATTATGCTGTGAAAGACGCTCAGGCTGGCCAGATGGGCAAGAAGGAGCAGAGGCAGCATACTCCACGCACTCCACGCCGTAAGCAGCATAATAACGACGCAAAGAAGACTGAGCCTGCAAAATCGCAGAGTCCAATAACGCAAAAGCACTGGCAGCAATACGGTCAGAGTCAGATAAATGTGCCTGATCAGACATAAAGACACCTCTAATTGCTTGAAAAAGATAAGTTTATATTGATATAAATATATTAAATTGTATATAAAATAAGCCATTAACCAGAAAGAACAAGCCAGCAGGATTAAAATATTGATATTTTTATATCTTTTTTGTGTTTGGGGCAGTCATTGATACTCGGAGTTCCGGTGAGCTTCAGAGCCGGGCATACCGGATAGGGCGCTTTAATGGACAGTGGACAATGGACGTTAGTGGACTTTAATGGACGCTCAGTAGACGATGGACTGTGGACGTTAGTGGACATTAGTGGAGAGTGGACGTGGACAACAGTGGACGTTAGTGGACAATAGGGCTGGTGGATATTGCCCCTCGCCGCTCATCATTCACCATTCATCATTCATCATTCGCCGTTCTCCCCTATATCATTTGCAGGCTGGCCGGCCTCGTGTAAATTATACAATTGACTCAACCCTCCAGTTGTCACCACCCGTGGCAACAGCGCTTTTGCACCGGCAAACAATGAGGAATCGGATATGACTTTAGACGAATTCGCGGCCGCTTTTGCGCTCAACGACGCTGAAAAGCAATTTTTGGCTGACCATCGTTTTGACGACATCATGGCGTCATTCAATGGCTGTCCGTCCTTTGTCCAACCGGATTTTTACGAACCCTTGCTGGCGAAGCTGAAGCGTCACGGCAGCCAGTTGAAAGTCCTGCTCGGTTCCTTGACAGCGCAAATCCGCGCTGACGAACGCTTGCAGAAGTTCTGCCATCTGACCCACTATCTGTGGTATTCCGGCAAGGATGACATTCCGGCTTACTCTGCGCCCATGCCGAAGGCGGATGCGCTGCTGTCCAGCGACCAGGCCGGCCTGGTGAGCTGCCTGATCGCCCTGAGCGCGTATCCGCTCTGGTTGGCGACGTATACCAAACTCGGCGTGCCTGCATCCTACGCTGATGCCTGCTTGCTGTATTTCGACGGCGCTGTTGACGAGTACCGCTCTGGCCACGACGGCGTTTATGGCGTGGCGGCCTCCAAGCTGAACTGGGCGCGTCACTATGTCCGCGGCAGGCTGTTTCGTATCGGCCGCTTTGAATTTATGATGCAAGAGCCGCTTTCGACCCTGCCGGCGGTCTATCGCGACCAGACTAATGGCCGCCTGGTCGCCCTTTGCCGACCGGATTGGCGTCTGCGCTCCGATGGACTGCTGCAATGGCGGGACGAGGACCCCGCTGACGCCTACCTCGTCACCCGCTTGGAAACTACCCCTGCCAGCGTCAAAGGCACGCCGATTGACCCGCGCGGCTTTGCCCTGGTCAACCAAACCCTGGAGCTCGACCGGAAACGTTTCGCGCCCCTGTTCGCTCCCTGGGACTTGGTGCCCGGGCTCCACATCCCCGGCGGGGGCGGCATGACCCCTGAACTTTGCGCCGAATCCTTCCGCGAAGCCAAGGTTTTCTTCCAGAAGTATTTTCAGCGGGACATTCCAGCCGTCACCTGCTTTTCCTGGATTTTCAATCCTGATTTTGAGACCGAGCTGCCAGAGTCAAATCTGGCCAAACTTATGCAGGAACTGTACTTGTGCCCATTTCCATACTCTGGTGGCGTCGAGGGATTGCAATTTGTGTTCGGCCGTTCCGATGCTGACTGGAGCGCGTATCCGCGGGACAACAGCCTCCGCCGGGCTTTCCATCGCCTCCGCGAATCAGGCCGTCGCCTCAAGTCCGGCGGCATGATTATCGAAGACCTGGGCATCAAGAATTTTGGCACGCAGCATTACCGCCGCCAGTTTGCGGCCGCGTTCCCTGCCGCAACTGTGTAAAGACAACCGCTATGTACACCATAATCCCCGTCGGCCCCGTGCCTGGCAGCGATGCCTTTTTGCTGACCACGCCCACCCACGCCGCTTTGCTTGATACTGGTTTTGCCTTCACCGCCAAGGCCATGCTGTCATCGGTCGCCAGCCATCTCGGCGACCAATCGCTCCAGTACATTTTGCTTACGCATTCGCATTATGACCACGCCTCCGGCAGCGTCGCCGCCAAAAAACGCTGGCCTGAAGCCCAAGTCGTCGCCAGCGCCTATGCCGCGAAAATTTTAGCCAAGGAATCGGCTCGTGACGTCATCCGCACGATGAACGAGCATGCCGCCCGCGAACATGGCGTTGACGATTATGAAGACCTGCTCGCTGAACTGACGGTCGATCGTACCGTTGTTGAGGGGGACGTGATCGATATGGGCGACTTGCAGCTGCGTGTCCTTGAATTGCCTGGCCATACACGCTGCTCCATCGGCTTCTACGACGAGCAGGCCAAACTTCTGCTCGGATGTGAGACGCTCGGTGTGATTTCCGGGCCTGAGCTGGTCATGCCTTGCTGCCTGGTCGATTACGACAGCAGCAGGCAGGCTATCGCCAAGGTACGGGAGCTGGCGGTTGACAGCTTGCTGGTGCCGCATCATGGATTGCTGGAAGGCGAAGAATGTCAGCGCTTCCTGGCGGCGGCTGACTTTTGGCTGGTGGAAACCCGTCGGCGTTTGCAAGCCGCGCACAATCAAGGCAAATCCGAGGAAGAAATGCTGCAACTCCTGAAACAGCAGTTCTACACCGACCAGGCTCAAAGATGCCAGCCGGAACAAGCCTTTGACCTGAATGCGCACTACACCATCGCCCAGATGCTGAAAAAAGACGCCTGATTAGGTGGACATAATGGACGGTCGCTGCCGTATGTACCGTATGTAGCCCCCATCCAAAAAGGTTTTTTCTCAAAACGGCGTTTATGTGTCACCCCTGGCGGGGCTCAAAATTATTATACGCCTCACCCAGGGCTTCGCTACGCTCACCCTGGGCTTTTATGTTGCTGGCCCTTTG
>JAAZKI010000235.1 GCA_012799905.1 Lentisphaerota bacterium
CGGAGTTGTGGCCGCGGTCCCAGATGATGGCCTTGAAGCGATCCCAGGTGGCCGGAAGGTAGTATTTTTCCTTGGGAGCGCGGGTTTTGCGGTCGCGGGTGACTGGGACGCGGTACATCACCCAGGCGTCGCCGCCCTGGGCGAGATGGTCGATCAGGTCTTGGTCAAAGCGGTTGGCCAGGCGCAGCTTGGCGCCGGGGACATGTTCAAGCTGCGGGTAGCGAGCAGTGGGGTGAACCTCGTCAAGACGGAGGTCGAGCTCACCTGCTGGCAGAGCCGCCGGGTTGTTCGGGAACGTCCACAAATCCCATTCGTTGCTGACCACGACGTTGCCGTCTGCATCGACGAGATGTAGAATCAGGCGGTACGCTTCCGGGGCGCCGACTGCTGGCATCTTCAGGGTCACGTTGCTGATGTCATGGCGGCCGCGGCTATTCAGGTCGATGTTTGGCAGTGCGCCGGAAAACACCTCCTGGCCAGCGCGATTGCACAGAGCAAAGCGGAAGGTCACTTCGCCGGACAGTTCTGCGGAGAAATGCGATACGGTCACCGGAATGATCGTCGTCTCGTTTTCAAAGAAGACGCGGCGCGGCAGGTCAGCCAGGATGACGGTGTCGCCGTTGAATTGCAGGAATTGCTTCTCGTCAACGCCTTTCTGGTCATCAAAGCAGTCAACGATGCCGTTGCCATTTTCGTAGCGGTTGGTATCGCAGAATTGGAGGAAATGGAATCCGCACAGGATTTTGCTGCGACGGGCGGCCTCGAGGTTCAGTTTCCAGGCCAGGAAGCGGAAGCGATTGGAGGCTTCGCGCATGAGAGGATACTGTTCGGTGAAGCCTTTCATGGCGACGAGTTTTTTCAGTTCGTCAATCCACCACGGCTTGTCAGCCGGGCAATACTTGTCAAACTTAGCGCCTAGTCCATCAAGGTCATGCAGGGCGACGTAGTGGCAGATTTCGTGGGCGCAGACCGGTCTCCGGGAAGGCACTTGGCGGGCGATTTTCCAATTCGGGTCGTCTTCCTGGTCTTTGACGATCATGGGGATGCCGGCAGCAGAGCCGGAGATGATCCAGTTTTGCGGGTTGTCGAACATATTGTAGGCATGGCCCCAAGGGAAGAAGTAACTCATGTGCTGGACGTCGAGATCAACGCTGTTGCGGTCGAATTCGCCTCGGCTGCACGTGTCGAGGAAGAAGCGGGTATGGTCGAGGCGATGGGTGAGGTCGTAGAATTCCTGGCAGATGGGATTGCGGCCGGGGTGGTCGATTTCATTGCCCATGCAGTAGACCATGAGCGAGGTTGAGTTGCGCAGGCGCTTGACCATTTCGGTCCATTCATCGCGGTTGAGCAGGGCGCCCTGTTTGTCCATGCGGGAACGCTCTTTCTGGTATCTGCCGTAGTACTTGCGCAGCTCGACATGGATAAGGATGCCGAGTTCATCAGCAGCCTCGAAGCATTCCATGGGCGGCACAAAGCTGTGGAAGCGGATGAAGTTGAAGCCGTATTTTTTCATCTGGCGCATGTATTTGGCGTAGTACTCGTACATGCCGAGATTCTGCAAGTCGGGATGGTCGTGGGCTTCCCGGCCGCGAATGACGCCGCGCAGATACAAGTTTTCATTATTGAGGAAGAAGGAGTCCTTGGACACGGCGTATTTGCGCATGCCAAAGCGGATGGCGCAAGTCTCCTGCTTGCCATTCGTGGTCAAGGTGATTTTGCAGGTGTAGAGATACGGCGTGTTGATATTCCAGGGCTTGAAGCTGGGGATTTTTTCTCCGGCCTTGAACAGCTCTCCGGCTGGGGGTGCGGTCGTAGCGCCCTTGGCGATGACCCGGCCTTGGTCCAGGACTTCCCAGGCGATTTCAGTGCAGCCAGCCGGAATCGTCAGCTGCAAGCAGACGCGGCCAGCGTCGTAGTCTGGGTACACGAAGAGGTCGTCAAAATTCTCTCCGTAGGTGTTTTTGGGGATTTCGGTGATGAAGCGGAAGTCTTGTTTGCTTTCGGTCATGGCCTGGCTTCTTTCCTGAAGGGATGGATGACGGCTGCGGTGGGCGGGAAGTTTGGCAGAGGGGCGCCGGGGAGCAATTGGCGTGAATGGCTTGGCTGCTGAAACAACATCAGGCCAATTGCCGCTGCGGCTGTTGCCGGGCAATTGGCCTGATAGTTGGAGGAAACGTCCTGGGGGAGGTCGTCACAGGTCGAGGCCGAGATCGTCGTCGAGTTTTTCCATCATAGTCTTTTCGGTTTTGACGATGCTCTTCGGCATTTTATAGGTCGGCAGATAGCGATAATAGACTTGCAGGCTGAGTGCTGCGAGGGTGGTGGTGTACCATTTGTCATAGTTGCAGTTGAATTTGCCTTCGACTTGGCTGGGGCATTCCCAGTATCCGTCACGGTGCTGGTACTTAATCA
>JAAZKI010000510.1 GCA_012799905.1 Lentisphaerota bacterium
GCCCCTCGCCCCTCGCCCCTCGCCCCTCGCCCCTCGCCCTTAAACAAAGCCCCTCGCCCCTTTCCGGAGACCGCTGCTCGTCGGATTTCTGAATATCAATGACTGACCGATTACCAGCCATCGCCCGGCAGCGTTGCGGTTTTTTCGTTGGCAAATTTGCCTTGATGGCGGAAAAGGGGCATAGTATAAAGAGCCGCAAAAGACCCTAAAAAAGCAAGGATATGGCGGCGCAGTCGTCGCTCATATTTACAGTTGGAAAGGACAGACAATGAGCATTCGTTTTGCATTTGCGGGATTTCGTCACGGTCATATTTATGCATTGGTGAACGCGGTGAAAGAGCGTTCCGACTTGGCCTTGGTCGCCGCCTGCGAGGAGGACGCCGCCACGCGCAAGGAAGTGCAGGCATCCGGCCGGGTGGAGGTGACTCATGACGATTTTGCCGCTATGCTGCGCGAGGTCGACTGCGACGTGGTGGCGATCGGTGATTATTACGCCCGCCGCGGCGCGATGGCGCTGGCAGCGCTGCAAGCCGGCCGGCATGTAATCCTGGATAAGCCCGTCTGCATCACCATGGAAGAGCTGGATGCAATTGCGCGCGAATCTCGTGAGCGCGGCTTGCGGGTCGGTTGTCAGCTTGACATGCGCTACAATCCAAAGCTGCTCACCATGCGCCGCCTGATTCGCGAGGGCTTTATCGGTGAGCCGCAGACCGTCTGCATAACTGGTCAGCATCCGCTCAACATGACGTCGCGTCCGCAGTGGTATTTCCAGCCGGGTTGTCACGGCGGCACGATTACTGACATCGGCATTCACGCCGTAGACTTGCTGCCGTGGTTGACTGGCAAGCGCCTGACTGAGGTCACGGCAGCGCGGGCATGGAACGCCAAGGCCAAGGCAGCGCCGTTTTTCAAGGATTGCGCGCAATTTATGCTGCAGATGGAAAACGGCGGCGGAGTGATCGGTGACGTGTCGTATCTGTCGCCTGACCATTGCGGCTATAGCGTACGCCAGTATTGGCGCATCACTGTGCATGGCACGGGCGGCGTCCTGGAAGTCCAGCCCGGCGAAAAGACCATTTACTGCGCCCGCAACGGCGATCCGGTCGCGCAAGACCGGGCGGTTGATGAAGAACCAATTGGATCATACCTGGACGATTTCCTCAACGACATCGCCGGCAATCTGACCGCCAGCAATTTGACCACGGCGGGCATTTTGCACAGTATGCGGCAGACGCTGATCGTGCAGCAGGCAGCTGATTCCGGACAGACTAACGTGGCTATGTGACGGCGGCCAGCAGCTGCCGTACGCTGCGCCTTTAACCCTCTAACACCTTCCCCCAACGCCGCATAGGCACTCGCTTTTGAGCGCCTATGCGGTTGTTTTATGGCCGATCAACGGATTTGCGTCAAGTCAGACCAAGCGGTGCCCTTGAACATGAAAACATGTTTGAAAAACAGCTTCTGGTATTGCCAAGTTGCCTTGGAAACAGCGAAATTTTTATAATAGACGTTGCCGTTGGTGAAATCGCCGCGCAGGCATGAAGCGGCATGGCCGTCGAAGAAGAGGAGGTTGGCGGCGTTGCCATGATAGAGTATGGGCAGTGCATAGGCGCCGGTCTGGAAGTTCATCAGGTAGTAGGGGGCGCCGGTATCAGGGCGCCAGCCGTCACCCAGCAGGAAGGAGGCCGAGGGGGTGGCGCTTTCGCTCAAGCGGAGCTGTTCGTCTGGATTCAAGACTTTGTTGGTATAGAGAGCCGCATAGCAATACCGGAGCAGAAAGTAATCGGTGGCGCCGACTGAATTGTACCCGGCGTCGGGGCAGGAGAAGAGTTTCTTTTCGGTCAGATAGCCGTTGTAGTACAGCTTGCTGAAGAAGGGGGTGACATCGCCGGAGATGAAGTAGTCATCGTAATCAGATGTGTAGAGGTGGTGCGAGAGGCCGATTTGCTTGAGTTGGTTGATACAGCTGATGGAGCGCGCTTTGCCCCGCGCCTTGCTGAGGGCAGGCAGGAGCATGGCAGCGAGAATGGCGATGATGGCGATGACGACCAAGAGTTCAATGAGGGTGAAAACTTTTTTCACGGTGTATCCACTCCACGGGGTAGGGTTGACATAATGCGGGCGGAAGAGTCGTTTTAGGGAAAGAACTCACTGCGGCCAGAGGATGTCGGCGGCGATGCCGTCGGCAATGAAGTTCCAGGTGTTGTCACCGGCTGTTGTGGTTAGGCCATAGAGCGACCGCATGGGCGCCGGCGTCGTAAACGTGGCCTGGCTGCGACCAGGGCCATTGGCAGTGACGATAAAGCAATCGCGGCCGTCATTGGCTCGGAACCGGGTGACATGGACTTTGCCTTCCATGTCCGAGCAGGTGACGGATTCAGGCCAGGCGTCAGCCAGAAGCCAGGGTTCAAGGGATTTCAGGGTGGCGGCGACGTCTTTCACGTCTTCCCAACGCTGCTGGAAATAGCCTGGGACTGGGATGGCGGGATTGCGGATGTTCCAAAAGTGGTAGAAGATGAAGCCAGTGGCGCCCTCGGCGGCCAGGCGCAGCGACATGGCGCGCATTTCTTCACGGGTCGGGTCATGTTCGGTCTTGATGGTCTTGTTCGCGGCGGAGAAGGACGAGTTATACAGCTGTGGGACAGCCCAGTACGGCATGCCGGTGCGTTTGGTCATGACGCCAGCCAAGTCAACCACATCCATGTGTCGCGGTTTGGGGGAGTGGATGGGATAGGGGTCGCAGCCGAGCACATCGCCGGTGGGGGCGTAGCGATACATCATGGTGAACAGCATGGAAAGCGACCAGGTCGGATGGGCGTCGTCTAACCTGTTGATCAGCTCGCGGCGCTGCTTCACCACGGGCAGAAAGTCCAGCGGCCGTTCGTCGTTGGTGTACCACGAGAGCAGGGCAGGGTGGTCTTTCAGCGCTGGCACCACGGTCTCGACAATGGCGTCAGGACCGCTGATCTCATGCCATTGCTTCAGGGCGTAGCGCATGTCAGTATCATAGACGTGCTGCAAGCTGAAAATCAGCTTCAGGTTTTTCTGCTGGAAGTAATCCATCACCTCGCGGATGGCAGTGATGGCCTGTTGCGAGTTGGCTGGCTTGGCGCCATAGTACAGATTGAGCGCTGAATACGAGGCCACGCAGTTGAAGGCGCTGTCAGCGATAGTGTCGATGTGGTCTTTCGGGCAGGCGCCGATGAACAGACCCACAGGCAGGAACGGCTTGCTGTTGACGATGGCCCGGCCCCGGCTGTCAATCCAGCAGGCATTGGCGACCTGGCTACGATATTCAGGTGGACGGATGCTGAGCAGGTGGGTTTCGCTGGCAAGGACAGTAGCGCCGTCAGCAGCCAGCAGTTCCAGACGGGCTGACGCCGAGCCGACCGGCAGTTCAGGGAGCCGGAAGACAGCCTGGCGATCGGTAATAGCGGCCAGAACAGTCTGGTCAGCGACAGTCAGGCGAGCCTGCAAACCGGCCGGGAGTTCCGGGCCGGTGTAGTAGACGGAGGCGCGGACGGTCGGGTCGTCCTGGAAAACTGTGCCCATGCCCGGGGAAGTCATGTAGATGAAGTATTCGTTGAGGTTTTCAATGTTGAAGTCATCAAAGTAGGCCTTGCCAAGGCCGAGATGATGGATGCCGGCAGAGACGATGCAGCGGTCGGCGTTGGGCGGGAAGGTGAAATCTTTGCTGACGTACTGCCATTCATCGCTTGATTGCGTCAATCCGCGCACATAGAGATAGCTGATGACGTCTTTGCCGCTCATGATCTGGAGATAGAACGATGCGCCGATTTTGAAGCGGTCGAGCTGGTCAATGCGGCCTTTGACAAAGCAGCTGATGCGATAGGTCTGGTTGGCCTGGAGCTTCAGTTCCTGGGTCGCCCGGGGGCGTGGCAACGGCAGGCTGGTGTCAGTGTTTTCCCAGACTAGGGCAGCAGTGCCGTTACGGCCCTCACCAGGGGCAATCTGACAGATCGGCTGGGGCAAGTTCCAGCTGTCTGCGCCCTGCTCAAAGCCGGGATTGGCCAACTGAGCCAGCAGGCCGAATGGAAGACAGCAGAGGACGGCGGAAAGCATTTTTTTCAACATGCGGTTGTCCTTTCATAGTTGTGTTAAGATGCGTATGGAGAGGGTTTACCAGGCAAAGTTACGGCGGGCGTATTGCGAAGCGGCAAAGGCCATGTCTGCCCAGGAATAGGCGTACGGGCGGAACTGATGCGGCGACACGCCACTCCAGCGGGCAAAGGCCTCGCGGGCAAACTGGGCGTAGGCTGCGTTGTTGAAATGAGAGGATTGTATCATGATGATGTAGTCGACCGGCAGTTCGGCGTGCAGCTGCGAAGCCAGGTAACCGTAGACTTCCGCCTGCGCACGGATGGTATTGATAGCGTTCTGGTTGCCGAGTTTTGCCTCCAAGTTGATGTTTTTGCCTGCGGCTAAAAGCGTATTTCCCGGCGTGGCCCCAGCCAGTTGCCGATAGCGTTCTATCAACGCCTCGCCGGACAGCTCTGCTTGCAGGCAACCGCGCTTGCCGCAGCTACAGGCGAGATTGAGTCCGAGTCCTTCCGGGGTTCGACGATGCCAGAGGGCCTGTAAGCGCTTATCATACTGGGTGACGTGGAGGCCGTTGTCAAAGATGATGAAGGCGCTGCTGAAGATGATGCTGGCGATCCGTCCATTAAGCCAGGTGTGAGCAAGGGCTTCATGGGTGATGAGAGTGTCAGTAGACAGGCACTCCACTTGGGTGCGATAGCGGTTGCGCAGAGCCTGAAGCAGCCTGGCTCTGGTCTGGGGCTGGTCAAGATGAGTCGGCAAACCCAGGCAAATGGCATACGGCACCTGTTGACCGGATTGTTGCGTGGCGCGTTCAATGCTGACGATGATGTCAGTCTCTAAATTCGCCAGGCTCTGACGGCGGGGACAGGGAATGGCCTGGCAGAACATGGGTTTGCCATTGATGTCGAGAACAGTGGTCAAAAGTTGCCAGGAGTCAATGACCGCGCCGACAAACAGGCAGTTTTCACTGTTAGATGTATACGCCGTCGCCGGTCGGCCGCGGCTGCCCTGGACTTGGGTGCTCCGAATCAGGCCAAGCGCTTTCAGTTCGTGTGTGTAGCGGTCAACGCTGCGGGCATTCAAACCACATAGGCGGATCAGCTCCGGCCGGGAAATCGACCGGTGCGTAAAAATCAAGTTGCGGAGGAATAACCTCTTGCCCAGCTGCTTGGAAAGTTTTTTCATGTCTGGTCGAGCCATCTGGCTTTATAGTCATATTATAAAAATATGCCGCGCTCGCGGCAATGCAATAATTAAATGTACTTTTAAATCAAATTGACGCTAACGCTCAAGGTATATTTATCGTAAGCTACCTGTACATTAAATGTATTTTTTTTACAAAAACAGCATTTAGACAAACGACAGCTGGTTCTCCTGTTCTGGCAGGTGATGGCTAAATTTGGCTGGGGCATTATAGTATAATTTTATCCCAATAAAGCCTCCGGCGGAAAAATCATCCGCTGATGCAACGCAGGCGTGGGTTCTCGCATTACCATGCGGTGTCCCCATCAACCCCTGGAGAAGGCGAGTTAGCGCGTCATGACGGCAGCGATTATCAATGCCTTGATTTGTCTTTTATTCACAGCAGTGAATGATTTTGTCTTCAAGCTCTTTGCCAGCGGGGCGCGCTCTTCGCGCGGCGGCTTTGTCGCCGTAGTCGGCATTTTCTGGTTTCTGGCGCTGGTGGGGCTGCCGAAGAATCCTGACAGCTCGCTGGCCATGACGCTGGTCTGGGGCGCCGTATCCGGCTTTTTCTCCTTTACTGGCAATATTCTGCTGATTGAAGCCATGAGCAGACAGAGTGCGGGGTTGTGTTCAACGATCTACCGCCTCAACATGGTCTTTGTCGTGATCGGGGCCTATTTCCTGCTGGATGAAAATATCAGTCTGCCTCAAGCTGTCGGAATTGGCTTGGCCCTGGTGGCGATCCTGGCGTTTCTGCCTGATGGCAAGGACGCCAACGCCAGCTCGGTTGGGTTTTACCTGGCGCTTCTGGCCGCAATTCTGCGCGCTGGCATGGGGCTCAGCTACCGCTATGCTTTTCTGCAAGGAGCAGATAAGAACGGCATTGTTTTAATCAACAGCCTGTTCTGGATTGGCGGCGGTCTCCTCTATGCTTGGAAGCGGGAAAAAGGCCTCGGGTTGAAAGACCGCCGCGTCCTCGACTATGGCGTCTTGTCCGGCGTCCTGGTGGCTGGAATCGTCTTCTTCATGGCAGGGGCGCTTAACAGCGGCGCTGCCAGCATCGTGCTGCCAATAGCGCAGATGAGCTTCCTCGGCACATTTGTCCTGAGCGCAATTTTTCTGTCTGAACCCTGCACTTTTCGCAAACTCGGCGCCCTTGCCAGCGGCGTCCTGGCCGTGATTATGCTGGCGTTGGGAGCTGCGCCGTAAACAGTATTCAGGGTCAAAGCACAGGGCCGCAGAAATGCGATTTTGATAAAAACGGCAGCCGCGAGATTGCAAGTTCGCAGAAAGATATTAAATTTGACGACTTGCTTTTTATCACGTGTCATATGGCTTCAGGCTGGATGACGAAATGTCCTCGCCCGGATGGGAGAAATTCATGGAACCATTTGTCAGTCAATTTGTTGTATCAATAGCGCAGGCTGCTCCTCCGCCGGCTGGCGGCGGAATGATGACTATTGTGATGATGCTGTCTCTGTTCGGCATTATGTATTTTTTGATGATTCGCCCACAACAGAAGAAGCAAAAAGAGCATCAGGAGATGTTGAAGAAACTGAAAGCCGGCGACCGGATTATGACAACGAGCGGTATTCTCGGCAAGGTCACCTACGTCGATCCGGAAGAGAAGACAGTGCGGGTGGAAGTCGCCCCGCGGGTGGAGATTGAATTCGTACGCAACGCGGTGGCCCATATCCTGACTGACCAGATTCCGACCTTGGAAACGAACTAAGCCAGGCTCGCGTAGGAGTCGGAACTATAACTCGGTCGGCAAGTCCACTGCCGCCAGAAAGAGCAAAATTTTTAGCAAGCAATACTTGATAGGGTGAGAAGAGGTCGGCATGAAAAAATCGTTGATTATCCGGTGGTCAGTGGTGGCCGTGGTGGTCTTGGCCTGGACGTGGGCGATGTTCCCGCTCCGGGACAAGGACTACTTAGCCGAATTTGAAAAGATGGCGGCGCCGAAAGTCGCGACCCTCCGCAAGCAGTCGAAGCAGCTGCTTGAGCTAGGCAATCCCGAAGAAATCAAGGGGCAGCTGGACGCCATGAGCGACAAGGAGAGCGCGGAATACAAGACGCTCAAGGAAAAATATGATCAGCTGGTGGCATCGCCCAATTACGCGGCCTGGAAGCAGAGCCGTGACTACGATGAGCTGATGCGGCGTATCGACAAAGAGCGCGAGGCTGACCGGATAACCTCAGGCTACAAAATTCTGGAGCGAGCCGCCCAGGGCGACTCGGACAACTACCGGATCGCCTTGTCTAACTTCGTCAAGGTGCCGTTGCAGAAGAAAGCCTCCAACAAGACGATTCTGAGTTATATACGAGTCAAGTCGGCAGGCAAGCTGCGCCTCGGCCTTGATCTCCAGGGCGGCACCGAATTCGTCGTCGGCTTTGATCCAGCGGAAATTCCCAAGGGCGACCGGGTCGAAGACATCCGTGACCGCATCCTGGTCATTTTGGACAATCGCCTTAACGTCTTGGGCGTGACTGAGCCTGAGATCAAGGCCACTGGCCCGAACCGCATTTCCGTGCGCATGCCGAGCGTTGATGAGGCAGACAAGGCCGACATCCGGCAGACGATTAAGCAGGCCGCGCGCCTGCAATTCCACCTGGTGGCCGTCAACAATGCCGAGCTGGTCGCCCAGTACGAGGCTGACCCCCAAGGCTTTAAGACTCCGCCCGGACTGTTGCGCAAGGAGATTGAGAACGAACATAGCGGCGACGTCTTCACTGAGGTGATTTTCATTGAAAAGACGCCGGAGCGAATCCGCGGCGAAGATGTTGACAAGGCGTTTCCGAACGTGAATGAGTTTGGAAATTGGACCATCAGCCTCAAATTCAAACATCGCGGCGCCTTGGCCTTTGCCGAGGTCACAGGCAAAAATGTCAACCGCCGTCTGGCCATCATGCTTGACGATACGATTTACAGCGCGCCGAACATCCGGGAGGCGATTACCGGCGGCCAGGCCGAAATCAGCGGTAGCTTCACCTATGAAGAAGCTCGCCGCCTGGCTGGCGTGATCGCGTCCGGCAACGTGCCGGTGTCAGTTCAAATCGACAGTGAGTTCGGCACAGACCCGACCCTGGGCGCGGACGCGGTCAGGAGCGGCATCATGGCCGGTGTTCTTGGCCTTGCCCTGGTCATCATCTTCATGGTGTGGTACTATCACCTCTGCGGCGTGATCACGGTTGTGGTTCTTCTGACGAACGGGGTTCTGGTGCTGGGCACGATGGCGCTCACCAAGGCGACCATCACTCTGCCGGGCATTGCTGGTATGGTGTTGTCAATCGGTATGGCGGTTGACGCCAACGTCCTGATCTTCGAACGCATCCGGGAAGAGATGAACCGCGGCAAAGTCCTGGCCAACTCCATCAAGGCCGGCTACACCCGGGCATTCAGCAGTATCTTCGACTCCAACCTGACGACCTTGGTGACAGGCTACTTCATGTACCAGTTCGGAAGCGGCTCGGTCAAAGGCTTTGCGGTGACGCTCTGCTTCGGTATTTTCGCCAGCATGTTCACCGCTATCTATATGACCAGGGTCATTTTTGACACGATGCTCCTTAAGGGCTGGATCAAGAAGTTGACCATGAGGACGTTTACCAAGCTCCAGGACCTCCACATCGATTATCTGAAGATCAGCAAGCCGGCCATCTATGCGTCCACCGCCCTGGTGGTGATTTCGCTGCTCAGTTTTGTCATCGGCATGAAACGCGGCACTCTAATGGGCATCGACTTTGCCGGCGGCTCTGAATTGTCCTATATCTGTGAAGGTCAGACGCCGGACGTTGATGCGGTTCGCGATTTCCTCAAGGGCCAAGGCTATTCTGACAACGTTCGCATTGGCTATAAGCGCGGCCAGGGCGGCGACAAGCTGCTGGAAATCGTCCTGCCGATTGACAAGTCGGCGACGATTGGCGGCGCCGAGGTCGATTATACTGTTTTCAGCCAGACTCTGGACCAGGCCTTCCCGGAAGTGAAAATCACTTTGACGCAGACCAACACGGTTGGCGGTAACGTTGGCGCCAAATTCCGCAACGACGCGATTTTAGCGGGCCTTTTCTCGATGATTGGCATTATCATCTACTTGGCGTTCCGCTTTGAGCTGCGGTACGGCTTGGCGGCCGTGGTTGCGGTCACGCATGACGCCATCACCTCAGCCGGCCTGTTTGTGCTCTGCGGCGGGGAGATGTCGCTGACCGTGATGGCAGCCCTGATGACGATTTTCGGATACTCACTGAATGACACCATCGTCATCTTTGACCGAATACGGGAAAATCGCACCCTGCACCGCGAATTAAGCTACTACGACACCATCAACTTGAGCATCAATCAGACCATGAGCCGAACCATGTTGACGGCCTTGACGACTATGCTCGGCGTGTTGTCTCTGCTGATATTCGGCGGCGGCGCTATTTTTGATTTCGCTCTGGTCATGTTCTTCGGTATGATCACCGGCACCTATTCCACGATTTTCATCGCCAGTTCATTCATCAACACCTGGGACAATTACGCCACCAAGCGCCAGGCTAAGACCAAATCTGGCGGCCGCCTCGCCACCGCCAAAGCGGCTAAATAAATTGGCGCACCGCCTGAAGCCAGGCCCGCCGCGAACAGACTCAAGAAACGGGTTCAGTCATGCCGACGCCATCAGCAGTCGGCATGGCTGGGGCAGGGAAGTTTCAGCCTTTGTCATCCTGGCTCGGAAAAGTGTTGCCAAGAGACTGATTTTCGTGGTCAATGGTTGATTTTTACTGAAAACAAAGTATCTTTAAGATGTTAACGCCATGATTCATCCGGAGAGGTGACAGAGTGGCCGATTGTGCAGCACTGGAAATGCTGTGTACCCGCAAGGTACCCAGGGTTCAAATCCCTGCCTCTCCGCCATAGTTTTCTAAAAAATTGCGCAACAATGAGTTGCGCAATTTTTTAGACCCGCAGTGGGACACTTTTGGCACACAACTGAGGGAAACCGAAAGATGCGAAATCTTGACTATTTAATGGAGCGCGGCGGCATATGGTATTTGCGGTTCCGGATTCCGACAAGATTTGGCGGAAACTGGGTAAAAGTGTCGCTGAAAACAACTGATGTAAATAATGCGAGGCGAATCAGAGACCGCTATGTGAGGCCAATACTGGCAATGGAAAGTGCGTGCGATGTCTATGCCGCTATTATTAAACAACTACAGTCAATCGGCGAAGAAATGCCGGAACATCTCGGTACGCTGCCTGCATTGATCGCGGGCGGGGGAGATATACTTTTGTCGTGGTGGGAGGCCGCCGAAAAATACGCGGCATGGCTGCCGCAATCCGGAGCGGCAAGAAGGACGGTAGCAAGATACACCTCGGTTGTCGATTGGCTGGCGCAACGCCTGGGAGAGGATGAACCGATGGCAAAATTGACAAAGGCTGCCTGCGCAAAAATCCGAGACGAAATGGTGGCCGCAAAAAAATCACCTACAACTATTAGCGGATATTTTATGATTGCTAAGGGATGGATGAGCTGGCTCGGCAGAGAAGGGCTGGCAGATGGCGAACGATTGCGCGCATGCTGGAAAATTGACTTGCCAACGGTGCGCAAGAAAAATACCGAGATTATCCCGCCAGAGGCGGCGGACGAGGCGGAAGAATGTCTGCCAGAATGGAAGGATGCGCCCAGGATCGCCCGCTATACAGGCATGAGGCTGAATGAAATTCTGATGGCTTGCGAAGGAAAACAAGGTTGCGGAGTGGTCGAGGAACAGGGAGTGCTCTGTTTTGCATTGACGGCAGAGATGACAAAGACGCACCGGGCGCGTCTGGTGCCGGTGCCCGCACAGCTGATGGACATTGCAACCAGCAAGGTGCGTCTGGCGGGAGTTGCACGGCGGGGGGCCTATCTGGCTAAACGGTACAACCTAGCGCTGAAAAGAGTGGAGGGGTGCGAGAATTGCAGCATGCACTCCTGGCGGGTGTACGCAAACACTATGATGATGGAGGCTGGTGTCGAGGAAAACCTGCGGCGGCGAGCGCTGGGCCACGCGGACAGCAAAGACACCCACTACGGATACAGCGCAGGACGCCTGGAGGCGATTAGGGCAGCATTGGAGAAGATTCCGTAAAAGGGAAATGAGGCGGGGCAGGTGTCAAGCGCAAAAAAAAGCCGCGACGGCCCGGAGGGAAAAGTCGTCGCGGCCTCTTGTCCGGCCACGGAAGAAAGGGATAAAGACCTCAGTCGGCAAGTTCTACAGTCGGCGCCTCGGCCTGGCGCAGCCGCCTGCGGTGGCGCCGCCAGGTCGGCCAGCCGCCCAGGCGGAGGCCCCAGTAAATCATCCGGCGGCGCCCCGGGCAGACGCTATTGGCCATCGCCTCGCGGA
>JAAZKI010000057.1 GCA_012799905.1 Lentisphaerota bacterium
GACTTCAGATAAGTGCCATACTCTTCCATCAGCTTAGGCGCCAGGGTGCGCATTGTCCTCGCGTCAGCACGGCCTTGGGCAAGTTTGGCCTTCAAGGCATCATCCATTACGCGTTTTGCCATTTTTTTCTCCTGTTTTAATACTTTTTGAGGCATGTTGATGACGGCTGCCGTGAGCAACGGAATCGTCATCAATGAATGACTAGTCTTAACGTCTTAAATAAGGGTAAAAAATAAAATTTCTAAATGATGATGTATATTATAGTGCATCTATTGAAAAAAATCAAATTTTTTGTTTATATGCAACAAGTGGCAATGCAAGGCGATATATGACAAAGCGTATCTGCATCTTTGATTTTGAGTAATCAGCCGCGCATTGATACTCGGAGTTCAGACAAGCAGTAGAGCCAGGCAAACTGGGTAAGTGCTTTAGTGGACAGTGGACAATGGACTTTAGTGGACGTTAGTGGACGTTAGCCAATGGAGCGAAGACATGTGTTTTCCATGGGTCTTCAGCGGTCACAGGCGCATGCAGGCAAGCGTTCATTACCATATATAATACATGAGCAGTTTTCAATGATGTGAGATAACGGCAATACACAGCCTGCGTCTTTTTAATTTTAGCTTGAACAGGAGAATGAAAAATGACACGCGAAGCCTTGCTTTCACGTCTTCAGCGTCAAGGCATTTTGATATCGGACGGCGCCTGGGGGACTTTTTTGCAGAAAAAGGGCTTGCGTCCCGGCGAATGTCCGGAGCTGTGGTGTTTGGAACGGCCGCAGGATGTCTTGGCGGTCGCCAGCAGTTATGTCGCTGCCGGCGCTGATCTGATTGAGACGAATAGCTTTGGCGGGACATCGTTTAAGCTGGAGCATTATGGCCTGGCTGACCGGACAGCTGAGATCAACCGGGCGGCGGCAGAACTGTCGCGACAGGCGGCTGGCGACGACGCTTTAGTCATCGCCTCGGTTGGCCCCACCGGCATTCTGCTTTTGATGGGCGATGTCACCAGCGAACAGCTGTATGACGCCTTTAAGGTTCAGGTTGAGGCTTTGGCGGCAGGAGGGGCGGACGCCATCTGCATTGAGACCATGCAGGATATTGAGGAAGCCGAAATCGCGGTTCGCGCCGCCCGCGAAAACACCTCGTTGCCGGTTCTCTGCACCTTCAGCTTCGAATTGACGGTCAAAGGCGAGTATCGCACCATGATGGGGGTCGGGCCGGCCGAGGCAGCCAAGGCAGTGCATGCTGCTGGCGCGAGCGTTGTCGGCACGAATTGCGGCAACGGCATGGAGCGCATGATTCCGATTGTGCAGGAAATTCGGGCTGCTCTTCCTGATGTGCCGATTCTCGTGCATGCTAACGCCGGTATGCCTAAGCTGGTGGACGGCGTCGATGTCTTTTCGGATTCTCCAGCAGATATGGCGCGTCTTGCGCCCGAGATAGTGGCGGCTGGCGCCTCCATCGTCGGCGGCTGCTGCGGCACGACTCCGGAACACATTGCCGCTATTCGCCAGGCTCTGGTTCGGTGAGCAGCCTGGACATCATCTGTCACCCTGTTTTGAATTGAATGAGGAGTTACCCTATGAAACGTCACGCTTCTGCTGGCAAGGCCATCCCGTTAGAGTCCTTGAGCAATGTGCCGCGTCTGTTGACCGAGTATTTCACAGTTGTTCCCAATGTCGATGATCCTGGTCAGCGGGTGTCCTTTGGCACGTCGGGCCACCGCGGCACTCCCGGACGCGGGACTTTCACCGAAAGCCATGTTCTGGCGATTACGCAGGCGATCTGCGATTATCGACGGGAGGTCGGCATCGGCGGGCCGCTCTATTTGGGCATGGATACGCACGGGCTGTCAGAAGCAGCGCAGGCGACGGCGGTTTCTGTTCTTGCCGCCAACGCAGTCCAAGTCCGGCTGGCAGCCGGTCGCGGCTATACGCCGACCCCGGTCATTTCCCATGCCATCCTGACCAGCAACCGCAATTTGCCGGAAGGCGATTTCACCCAAGCGGCGGACGGTATTGTCATCACCCCGTCGCACAATCCTCCGGAAGACGGCGGCTTTAAATATAATCCACCGCATGGCGGGCCGGCTGACACTGATGTGACGCAATGGATTGCAGAACGGGCGAACCACCTGCTGACGGACGGCAACCGCGCGGTTCGACGCCTGCCGCTGGCGGACGCCCTGGCCAGCTCGCATGTCCAAGAGTACGATTATATCGGCCCCTACGTGGCTGACCTGGAGCAAGTCATCGATTTCACGGTTATCCGCGACGCCGGCATCCGCCTGGGCGCTGACGCCCTTGGCGGCGCCGGGCTGGCGTATTGGCGGCCGATTGCGGAGCGCTACGGCCTTGATATCACTATTCACAATGCGCATGCCGATGCGACGTTCCGCTTTATGCGCTTTGACCATGACGGCCGTATCCGCATGGACTGCTCGTCGCCCTTTGCCATGGCCGGCCTGATTCGCCTCAAGAAAGATTATGATATCGCTTTTGGCAATGACCCTGACTTTGACCGTCACGGCATTGTCACGCCATCGGCTGGGTTGATGAATCCGAATCATTATCTGGCCGTAGCAATTGATTATCTTTTCCGCAATCGTCCACAGTGGCCGGCGACGGCCGGAGTCGGCAAGACGGCTGTCAGCAGCGGTTTGATTGACCAGGTGGCAGCGCGGCTGGGACGGCGTCTCGTCGAAGTTCCGGTTGGTTTTAAGTGGTTTGTGTCAGGCTTGCTGGATGGCAGCCTCGGCTTTGGCGGCGAGGAAAGCGCCGGCGCCAGTTTCCTTCGCCGTGACGGCACTGTCTGGTGCACGGACAAGGATGGCATCATCCTGTGCCTCCTGGCCGCTGAAATCACTGCCCGGACTGGGGCGGACCCGGCTGTCTACTACCGCAACCTGGAAAAGGATTTCGGGACGTTCCATTATGCCCGCCAAGACACCCCGGCCACCAGCGCCCAGAAGGCGGCGCTGAAAGCGTTGCGCCCGGAAGACGTCGGCCTGGACCAATTGGGCGGCGATCCGATCACCTCGACGTTGACCCACGCCCCCGGCAACGGAGAATCGCTGGGCGGCCTGAAGCTGAGCACAGATTTCGGCTGGATCGCAGTGCGGCCCTCCGGCACCGAGGATGTCTGCAAAGTCTATGCCGAAAGTCGGCGCGACAAGAGTCACCTCCGGCAGCTGCTGCAAGCCGGCAGCGCGCTCTTGGCGCAGGCGTAGATTGAGCCGCGGATTGCGCTGTCCGCTATGGTCTATCCGTTCTTAGGACTCTCCGTCCATAGCCTAATTTATGTGTCACCCCTGGCGGGGCTCCAAATCTATGCCATCTCCCCCAGGGCTGCGCCGGGCCTGGCGGCCCGGCTCACCCTGGGCTTCTATGTGTCGCCCTTCGGGCTTTTGCCGCTTCGCGGCTGTTGTGGACGTTGTGGACTGGGTGGACGTCGTGGACGGCGGCTGATGTGTGTCGTACTGGCGGCCCAAAGGGCCAGCAACATAAAAGCCCAGGGTGAGCGAAGCGAAGCCCTGGGTGAGGCGTATAATAATTTTGAGCCCCGCCAGGGGTGACGCATAAACTCCGTTTTGAATTATCAAGCCCTAACGGTTTTTTCACGTCGGTATTGAAAAAGATTTTTTTGCCAATATATTTGGATTGTGCCCAGGTTTGAATATTACTTCCTTTGAAATACTTAAGGATTCATTATAATGTCATCACAGCCATCACAGAATGAACTCTGGTATGCAGCCAGGATGACCAAGGTCGTCTATCGGCCGCCACGACTTTTGGAGACGTTTGGTGAAACATCTGTCTTCTACTCTGTGCTGTCGGAAATCTTTGTTTCAGAAGAAAGCAAAATCCGCTTGCGCAGCGGCATTATTCGGGCTGCCAGACCCAAAGTCATTACCCCGCACTTCTTCCTCAATCAAGCTCTGGAAAATTTCGGCGCTGACGCCAGGAAGTATTTCGCTGATCTTCTGCAACGGAAGGACGGCGCACGCATTCTGCAATATGGACTGACGTTGCAGAAAGAGGAGCACAGCGAGGAAATCATCGGCGGCGAGATTTTAGAGACGGCTGACCAAATCGCGCGCGAGGCTCAGGATAATCTGACCGAGGTGCGCGGCGTCATCATTGGCATGGACCAATTTTGGGAGGTGTCTCTGCTCGGATTCGCCAATGACCTGATTAAACGGTCGGTGCCCTATAACGCCCGCGAAATGTCACGCCACGGCCTGCTCAACTTGGACCAAGGCATCCCACGCGCCATCCACCAGGAGATTGAGGCGGATTTCGCCGCTGCGAATACCCGCGCCAAAGCCGATGATCTCGGCAAAAAATTGCGCGACTACGGGCTGTTTGACGACTACGAAGATAGATTCTTCGACCTCTATAAAGCGGTGCGGTGAGC
>JAAZKI010000085.1 GCA_012799905.1 Lentisphaerota bacterium
AACCGTATCGCCGCCAGCCATAACTGCGTCCGCCCATCGGCGCAGACGCTGGACAATGCGGCGAGCCGGCGGCCCGCTGATCCACTGCGACTGGCCCCCAGCCGTGGCGATGCGTCCGTCCAAAGTCATGGCCATTTTCAACAGCACAAAGGGCCGACGGTGTTTAATCCACCAGAAAAACGCCTCATTCAAGCGCGTGCACTCAGTTTCCAGGACGCCGGACGTCACCTCAATGCCAGCGTCAGACAAGATGGTGACGCCCGCGCCCCGATGCGCAGGGTTGGCGTCCAAGCAGCCGATGACGACGCGCCGGACGCCAGACGCGAGCACCCGCTCAGTGCAGGGCGGCGTCCTGCCCCAGGTGGAACACGGCTCCAGAGTGACGTAAAGGGCGCCGCCGCGAGCCGCGTCACCAGCATCATCCAGAGCCATAGGTTCAGCATGTGGACACCCGGCCTGACGATGATAGCCCCGGCCAACGATTCGACCAGAGCAGTCAGTCACAATGGCGCCGACCAGGGGATTGGGCGAACAGCGCCCCCAACCGCGCAGCGCTTGCCGGAAGGCCAGCCGCATCATCTGCTTGTCATCAAAATCACCGGTCGTCATCAAGCGTTATTCTCACCTTGAGTTGCCGGCCATTCCCTAACGGCCGCGTTAAAAGTCAAACATCAGTTGCTGGGGTTTTGCCGCCGGGGCTGGCGGCGGGCTGGCCGGAGCGGCGTCCGCTTCGCTCTCGAAGTCGTGTTCCGAATCACCATCAAAATCAGGTTCAGCGTCGACATGCGCCTCTGCATCAGCCGATCCGGCGGCCAGCATGGCGGCCAGGCTATCAGCTGTCAAATCCTCAATCACGCCATCGCGCCGGAAAGCGCGTTCCATGCGGACGAAAATATGGTTTTTGGCATGATGCTTCAAATGCTCAAGATCGCCAATGACGATCATTTCCCGACGGCAGCGGGTATGGGTGACATTGACCCGGTTCGGGTCGTCCACAAAGCCAATGCCCTTGCCGCCGGAGCGCACATACGAAATAATCACCACGTCGCTCTCGCCGCCCTGGAAACTGTCTACGGTCGATATCCTGGTGTGCCGGAAGTCGTTCCAAGCCTGCTTGTCAACGCCGGCCGGGACAGTGCGCAGCAACTTGCGCAGCAATTTCGCCTGCCGTCGATAGGGCGTAATCAGGGTGATTTCCGACAATGGGAAGCGCTGCCGACATTCATGCAGCACCGCGACCGCAATCTTAGCCTCCAAGGGATTTTCGATGCCGGGCTGGCCGGTCAGGGTCAACTGTTCCTGGCGCTGTTTCGCCGGCAGGCAGGCCGTGTTCAGAAAACGCAGGGTGGAGGCGTGATAGCGCTCCTGGCGCTCACGGTAACCGAGGTGGTAGTATTCTGCTGTCGGACTAGTCGTGACCTGGGCATTGTAAAACAGGTTGGCGGCAAAACGCATCAGGCGCGGATTCTGGCAACGGTAGCTGTTGCGCAAGAGCAGTTCCGGCAGCTGCCGGTGATACTGCAGCCAGCCCAGGAAACTGCCGCCGACAAAACAGCGCTGCTCCTGGTTTAAAACGCCAAATTGCTCTGCCAGGCCATCCCAGGCTTCTGGCGCCAGCGGGAAAGGCGGCAGCTGCTGCGGATCACCGAAAAACACGGCTCGGCGGCTCAGGCAAAGGCACAGCAGCGTCTCTCCGGCGCTGGCCATGCCAGCCTCGTCAAACAAAATCACGTCAAAAGGACCATTCTTCTCCGCTTCTGCAGCCAGATAAGGTGAGCGCAACAGGCCAATGTGGGTGCTGGCATGAATTTCGCCCGTGTGGGCGGCTCTCGCAGCTGCAAATGCCTTGGCCACGTTGTCATCACCATGCCAGCAGACGGCCGCAACCTCGGGCTGGACAACATCGCGGTTGCTGCCGTGCCGCAGCAGGGGCAAGCCCAACAAGCGGCGGCAGATATTGTCGACTGCGGCGTTCGAGGGTGCGGTAATCAAAATCCTGGCGCCTGCCTGGCAGAGTTCGCGCGCCAGTTGTTCCAAAACCTTAGTCTTGCCAGTCCCTGGCGGGCCTTGGATGACCACAACCGGGTTTTCGCTGTCCAAGCCAGCGGCGAGCGCGGTCGCCTGCGAGGCGTCAAGGCCGTTTTCAGCCGGTCTTATGGTGTGCCGATAACGCAGCGGCAGCAAGCCAAGAACACGGCGCACCACTTCCTGGCCCGACATCGCCTGGTCAAGAATCGAACTACGCAGCGTTTCCAGCGATTTGGCTAAATATCCCAGCGGGCTGCGCCGAGGCTGGGCGCACAGATGATCGTCAATAGGCGAAGTCTGGCCGGGGTCATCCCAGGTAATCGTGCCGACCAACTCGTCGGAATCAAACAAGTCAAGGCTAAGCTCGCCGAGCTTCTCCTTCGGCCGGCCATGCCGGAACAGGAAAAGCCGATCGCCCTCCCGCACTGGCAGCGACTCAGAAGCCGTCGGCAGGGGCATCCGGATCACGCAACCACGTCCCTCCTGCGAACTGAGGACGGCGGCGTCGCCCAGCGTCAACAAAAAGGAATCCTCCAAGCGAACCAGGAGGCGCACGCATTCCACCAGCAAATCAAGGTCCTGGACGACCTCCCAGCGGCTGCGCGCCGGCAGCTCCACCGGCTGCACGGCTGCCGGGGCGGGCGCTTCGACATGGCGTTCAGGCGCGTCCCCGAAATCAAAACAAAGCTGAGCGCTGAGTTCATCAGCCGCCATGTCACCCAGAACTTTTCGCAGCAGGGCGCGCTTGACTTGGGCGCTGCTCTTGAGGACGCTGTCCAAGATGGCCGGGTCCGCCTCGGCGCGAAGACTCTCCAGAGCTTCCCCGAGAACGGCATTGCTGACCTTGCTCAAATCAAGATGGGCATAGCGAGCCCTGATTGCAGCCACTGCATCCGCCATCAATTCAACGCGCTCGCCGTACGTATTGTCCTGAAGAGGATTCGGTATCGGCGGTTGCGGCTTGAAGACGGCTCCGTCAGGCGTCAGGCAGATGGCGACCATCTGGGTCGTCTCCGGCGTCTCCACCGCCAGGCATGGACACTGCTCGCTGACGCTCCAGGTGAAATAGCCGACCCGATCAGCCTGCTCTTCTTCAGCCGGCTTGACCACCTGCTGGCGGTTCAAGACCAAGCCCTCCACCGGAATCGCAAACGGCCGCGGCTTGCAACTGTCCAACCATAAACAAAAAAAATTCCGGCTGCTGACCAGGACTTGATTCTTTTCCCACAGCTTGGCCGCCTCGCTTAACAGCAGGTGTACTTTTTCAAACTCTGGATTCGTCTTCGTCATGGCCAATCGTTTTTTGCTTCACTGTAATGAGACCACATCAAGCATCGCTGGCGGTGCGAAACGTCCTTCAATTCAAGAGACGGATGCGTCGCGCCTACAGGTCGGAAGCAGCAACCAGCAGCGAAATTCTTTGTCGCCATCAACAGAAAAAACAGCGGCGCGCCGACATTACGGTCGAGCCGCTGAAAATCGCGCTACGGGAGTCGTTTCGGCCCTGGCTGGCATCATCTTCGCCAGAGCTTGTGACGGGCTCATTCCTCCAGGGGCCGGAATACCTCCTGGTCAAACTTCGGGCCCTTTTCATCATATTTCAAAACCATGATGTATTTCTGAGGCCGCTTGTTCGGTCCAAGATAACTGACCCCGGCGTGCACTTTGGAGCTGTATTCGGCAGACTGCCGGATTTGCGCCAGTTGCGTCTGCATTGCCACTATCCGTGAACTCAATGACGACACCTTGGCCAGCATGTCGCCGCACAGCACCAACAACGCCACATTCAGCACTAAAACCAAGATAAGGAGGGGAGTGTTCCTGGACGGTCGCGGGCTGGCAACCAGCGGCGCCGCAGCGACCGGTGCCATTGCTGGCCGCACGCTGGAGGTGGCAGAGGCAAGGCCGGGTTCCCTGGCTGCCGAGCGCGCCGTCGTCGCACTGGCATCCTGCGAAAGGACAGGCGCACGCGAGGCCTGGGTGGCGGCGACTCTGCCGCCTGAGCCAGCGCCCATCCGACCGCCAACAGGACGACCGCCGCCGCCCCGGCCAGCACCACGGCCCAGGCCAGGCTTGCCAGCGCCAGCCGCAGGCGCAGCGCCAGCTGGCGCGTCTTCAGTCGCAGCGCCTTCAGCCGGTTGCTCTTCCGGCGTCTGCTGCTCTTCCGGCTTCTTGCTGTCGTCATCACCAAAAGCGGCAAGGATAGCGTCTTTCAGGTCATCGCTCATCGGTATTCCCCCTTAAGTAAGAATAGAATAGCAAGCCCACAGACTTTGGTCGGACTCTTTGTGCAGGCACATATTTTAGTGTAGTCTTCCCGAGCCAGTTGTCAAGCCGTCTAAACCGCTTTTCGGGCGGTTGCGGCCTGCTTCCGGGCCATTTCCCGTCCCCACAGCAGCAATTGCCGCATGCCGTCTTCCGGCGTGACCAGGGGTTGGTAGCCAAAATCACGCGAGGCAGCCGCATGAGAAAAGGAATGCGAACGCGCCAGCTGGTCCACGACAAAGCGCGTCATCGGCAATGGTTCTCCAAACGGCAGCATGGCGTTGAACAGTTCACAGACCCGACCCAGGAATTGAGCCAGGCGATGGCTGATGCGGCGCGTCACCGGCGACAACCCTAACTCAACCAGGAGAGCATTGACCCAATCCCACAACTGCACCGGCTCGGTGTCGTTGATGAAATACGCCCGCCCGGCGCAACGCCCCTGGCCACGCAATTCATCCGCCGCCTGCAAATGCCCGTGGGCGGCGTTTTCAACGTAGGTCAGGCTGACCTGGTTGCGGCCATCGCCGACCATGCGCAGGCGCCCTTCCAGCGCTCCTTGAAACAACTTGGGAATGATATGAGGATCGCCAGGCCCCCAAATCAGGTGCGGCCGCAGCGCACACGTCCGCAGCCGGAATCCATCGCTTTTGCCCTGAGTGCTACCGGCGTTGGCCGCCAACACCATCTGCTCGGCCGCCGCCTTAGTCTCCGGATAGGGCGCCGTGAAGTGCGATGGATAGGGCAAAGACTCATCCCCATCAATGATATCCTCCTGTCCGACGGCGACACTGGGCGTGCTGGTATAGACCAGGTTGCGAACTTTCGTCTCCATGCAGGCGCGGATGACATTTTCGGTGCCGTGGACATTGACCTCGTAGTAGCGCCGGCGCGGTCGCACGACGTCACAAATGGCGACTGTATGGAAGACCGTGTCGCTGCCCTCGCAGGCCGCCCGCACGGCCTTGTAGTCGACGATGTCACCCTGGATGCACTCAGCGCCGAGTGCGGCCAGCTCAGGATAGGCGTGGCGGTTGAACACACGCACAGACTCTCCCCGCGCCAGCAGCATCCTGGTGATGTGCTGACCAAGGAATCCACCGCCGCCAAGTACTGTGCTGCTCATAACAGGAGTCTTCAATCTTCCATCAGGGGTTGAATCAGGCTTGTTCGGAAGGCGCTTTGCCCAATGCCGTCTTCAGGGCGTCTATCACCTTGTCAACCAGATTGTTATAGTCGTCACCGGCAATGGGCTGAATCGGAGGCAGGAAGGTAACCTTGACCGGCTGGAAAAACCGGGGCATGAGCCGCGTTCTGGGCAAAGCCTCATAGGCGCCCTGCAAAGCCACCGGCACAATCGGCACGCCTAACTCCTGCCCCAAAATGGCAAACGCCTTCTTAAAATTCCCCAGCTGGCCGTCCCTGGTGCGCGTGCCTTCCGGAAAAATAATGACTTTCTTGCCCGCCTGGAGAGCGCTGGCCAGCTTTTGCAGAGACAACTTCAGATCGCTGTTTACGTCCATAATAATGATGTTGTGCCAGTTCGCAAAAAAGCGTTGCCAGCGCCGTTTCAGATGCTCGGCCTTGGCATAGAAGAACGTATCCTTGAAGACATCCTTCTTGAGGAAGGCGGAAATCAGAAACCCGTCCAGGTAGCTTTGATGATTGGGGGCAAAGATACAGGGTCCCTCCGGGACATTCTCCATGCCTTCACCGCGCAGGCGGAAGGCGCAGCGCAGCAGTGTCCCTGAGCAGAAATTCACCCAGTGGTGCGCAAACCAGCTTTTCGGCAATTTCACCGCGACCTTCTCCCGCAGAATCTCCCCCCATTTCAAGCCCTTGCGGCGAGCGATGGTGGCGCCGGCCTCATGCAGATAGGTCGCCAGCTGGGCCGGAGTCGAATACTCTGCCAACGTCTGCTCCTTGATATCCTGGCCAAAGGTGACGTTGAGAAATGCCAGGAAAGACACTTTGCGCAACGAATCCAGGCCGAGGTCAATTTCGAAATGGTCGTCCGGATGGACTTCCGTCTCCGCCTCCCTGGTCAAATATTCCTTGATGACCCGATATTCCTCCAGGTCAGGCTCTGGCTTGACTGCCTTGGCGGTCTTCTGGCCGCTGGCTACTGCCAGGGCAGGCAATTCGTGGCGCTTCAGTTTGCCCAGCTTGGTACGGGGCAGAGACTCGCGGACAAAGGTGCATTTCAAAATGCGCTTGTAACTGGAAGTCTGGGCGTTATAGGCATTGATCACCTGCTGCCGAATCGTGTCCTCGATATTGGTGATGCCAGCGTCAGCCAAGGCCTTCATATTCGGCAAAATCAGCGCATGCAGGGCGTCGCCTGACTCAAGCACAGCGACTTCCGCCACTAAGTCTGTAATCCCGAGCAACTTCTGCTCCACCTCGTCAGGATTGATGTTTTTGCCGTTGGGCAGGACGATGATTTCCTTTTTTCGGCCGGTGATGTAGATATAGTCGTCCTGGTCGACATAGCCGAGGTCGCCGGTGTAGAGCCAGCCATCCTTCATGACGGCAGCCGTCTCCTCCTCCCGGTTGTAGTAACCGCGCATCACATTGCCGCCGCGCACAGTGATTTCACCGCCGACAATGCGCACTTCGTTGCAAGTGACCAACTGGCCAGCCGAGCCGAGGCGCGTCGCGCCAGGGCGCGTAAAGGAAATCATCGGCGCTGTTTCCGTCATGCCATAGCCGACCAGGATTTCAAACCCCAAGGCACGGAAATCCTTGATTACCTGCGGGTCCAGCGCCGCGCCGCCGCTGGGCATGTACTTCATCGCTCCGCCGAACTTCTTTTGCACCGCCCGGAACACCAGTCGCGAAAATGCCAGCGAATTGACCTGCGAGGTCAGCCAGAACAGAAAACGAGTGATGGCGCGCTGGCGAATCCGGTTGAGCAGGCCGTCTCGCAACAGAACAAAAAGCCGCGGCACGCCGACAAAGATGGTGACCGGCTGCCGCGACAATGTTTCCAGGATGTCCGCCGCAGCCAGGGAGGTGACCATGACACAGGCGGCATGAATCGTCAACGGCATAATGACCGTGCCCTGGAGAGGCAAAACATGGTGCAGCGGCAGCAGCACCAGCACGCGGCTGTCCGGACGGTAGATCGGCACTTCGTCTGACACCGCCGTCAGGTTGGCGTATAGGTTAGCAAACGACAGCATCACGCCCTTGGGGCTGCCCGTAGTTCCGGAGGTGTAGATGATGACCGCGATATCGTCCATCGGGCTGTCTGGAAAGTCGTCATCGCCGGGCGCGACCTCTGTCGGTGCGGGATGGTCTTCAAGGATGAACATCCGTGCGTCGCAGCCGGCCTCGGTGGCTGCGGCTTGCAGGTTCGGCGCAACTGTCTTGGACGTGAAAATCGCTGACGGCTGGCAGTCCTTGAGTACGTATGCGATTTCATCAACCGTCGCGGTGACGTCAATCGGCACTGGGATGGACTGTGTACGCCAGGCCGAATAGAAAGCGGCGATCCAGCCTGGCTGGTTTTCCGCGCAGATGACGACTCGCTCCTTAGTGCCAGCGCCATGCTGACGAGCCAGGGACGCCGTCCAACCAATCAGAGACCGATAACTGATCTCCTCCTCACGACAATACAAAGCGATCTTATCGCTGCTGGTCAAAAACTTCATAATTTATATATCTATTTATTATTTTGCTGTTGGAGTGAGCACAAGCTCTCAAGCCCGCTCCTTTCGCCGGAGCAAGCCGTTGTCAACCCTATAATATATCTTCTTAACCTATTCCTGTCCACTGCGCCGGCCGCGGACGATAATTTCGCGTAATCGGTCACCAATTGATAACGGCCATCCCGACAGTATATTTTCAGCGCTAACTGTAGCGCCTCTATAAGGCGTCAGTTTCGGGGCATGCCTTAAGCGCCTACGGCGCAAATTGATGCGAACGTAGCGGACATAGTGATATGGCGGACAGCGTAGCCCAAACTCACTCTCGCCCCTCGCCCCTCGCCCCTCGCCCCTTTCTTGAGACCGCTGCTCGTCGAAACTCCGAGTATCAATCGGTGAACGATTACAATTTCGCCATCCTGGGAAGACTCAGACGGCTTATGGGTATATATTATGTTCTTTGCCTTGTGGTTCATAACTGCCTCGTCCAGCCCGCGCCGACGCCTGAGGCCAAGCCATCTCGTGAGGAGCCTTTATGCCAGAACTTCCTGCCGACCCTGCCCCCGCCTTGCCAGAGGCGACCGACTTCATCCGAGAAATCGTCAATGCCGACATTCTTTCCGGCAAGTACCGCATGGGCGACATCCGCACCCGCTTCCCGCCGGAACCCAACGGCTATCTCCATATCGGCCATGCCAAGGCCCTCTATATCGACTTCGGCATCGCCCGCGACTACCACGGGAAATGCAACCTGCGCATGGACGACACCAACCCCAGCAAGGAAGACGTCGAATACGTCGAGGCCATCAAGGAAGATGTCCGCTGGCTCGGCTTTGAATGGGATGGCGAAGTGCGCTATGCCTCGGATTACTTTGAGCAAATGTACGACTATGCGGTCATGATGATCGAAAAAGGCCTGGCTTATGTCGACGACCAGACTGCCGAGGAAATCGCCGCCACCCGCGGCACCTTGACCGAACCCGGCCAGGAAAGCCCGTACCGAAACCGCTCCGTAGAGGAAAACCTCGACCTGTTCGCACGCATGCGAGCCGGGGAATTTCCCAACGGCGCCAGGGTTCTGCGAGCCAAAATCGACATGACCTCCCCCAATATCCACATGCGTGACCCAGTGCTGTATAGAATATTGCATATGCCGCACCACCGGACTGGCGACGCCTGGTGCATTTATCCGATGTATGACTGGGCGCATGGCCTGGAAGACTCCATCGAAGGCATCACTCACTCGCTTTGCACACTCGAATTCGAAATCCATCGCCCGCTCTACGATTGGCTCCTCGCCCCCCTGCCCGTCCACAAGCCGCAGCAAATCGAATTCTCTCGTTTAAACCTGACTTACACGGTCATGAGCAAACGGCGTCTCCTGCGCCTGGTTCAAGAAAACCGGGTCAACGGCTGGGATGACCCACGCATGCCGACCCTATGCGGAATGCGCCGCCGCGGCTACACTCCAACCGCAATCCACGCCTTCCTGAAATGCGTCGGCGTCACTAAATACAACGCCATCACTGACGTCGCCCTGCTTGAAAATTGCCTGCGGGACGAACTGAACAAAGTCGCGCCGCGCTATCTGGCCGTGCTCAATCCCCTCAAACTCGTCATCACCAACTACCCGGAAGGGCAGACCGAATGGCTCGAAGCGATCAATAACCCGGAAGACTCAGACGCCGGAACCAGGAAAATACCCTTTGGCCGGGAGCTCTACATTGAGCAGGATGACTTCCGCGAAACCCCGCCGCCAAAGTACCATCGCCTCTCTCCAGGGCAGGAAGTCCGCCTGCGCTGGGCCGGCATTGTCACCTGCCAGGAAGTCGTCAAAAACCAGGACGGAACCATCGCAGAAATCCGCTGCACCCTTGACCGCGACAACACCGACCGCAAAGTCAAGGGCACCATCCATTGGGTCGACGCTAAGCACGCCGTCAACGCAGAAGTACGCCTCTACGACCGCCTCTTCAATAAGGAAATCCCGGATGCGGTCGCTGAGGGCGAAGACTTCATCGATAACCTCAACCCCAACTCCCTCCAGATTCTGACCAACTGCAAACTCGAGCCAGCGTTGGCGGAATTGGCGCCGGAAGACAAAGTTCAGTTCGAACGCCTCGGCTATTTCTGCGCCGACCGCTTTGACCACCAGCCAGGAAAACCGGTCTTTAACCGCACCGTCAGCCTGAGAGACACCTGGGCCAAAATCGAACAAAAAGGCAAACAGGAAAAAGCAGCAGCCAAGTCAACGGCCAAGCCAGCGACAGCCAAACCAGCGGCTGACGCCGACGGGGCAGGCTTGATCAGCATTGACGACTTCGGCAAACTGCAGTTGAAAGCAGCCCGCGTCCTCACCGCCGAACGCATCCCCAACACTGACAAACTGCTCAAGTTGACGGTGGACTGCGGCGAACAACGCCAAATCGTAGCCGGCATCGCCTTGCATTATCAGCCGGAAGACCTGGTCGGAAAAACCATCGTCATCGTCAGTAACTTGCAGCCAGCGGTCATTGGCGGTGTGGAGTCACAGGGCATGCTCCTGGCAGCCAAGCGCAAAAAGGAACTCCGCCTACTCACCGTGGACGGGGAAATCACCCCCGGAGCCAGTGTGGGCTGAGAGGCTTTTTCTAGGGGCGAGGGGCGAGGGGCTTTTTCTAGGGGCGAGGGGCGAGGGGCTTTTTCTAGGGGCGAGGGGCGAGGGGGGCGGTGCGCTCGGCACTGAAGTGCCGACACTGGGGCGAGGGGCGAGGGGCGAGATGAGTTTGGAATATCTTCAAGCCGTCGTTTGCAAAAAAACTCCCGGCTTATATATTTGAGATTTGCCGTGTCGTCTGTTTCGGAACCTGTGCGGCAGGGACGTTGTGAACCGGGTCAGGTGGGGAACCAAGCAGCCCTAAGCAGCCGACTTGGGCGCCAGGACCTCTGGACAGGCGGCACGGCTTTTTCTTGACTTCAAACCGGCGGAACAGCCGGCCGCGGCCGCCAACACGTCGCTGGCCAGCCCGTTCCGCTAAATTGCGTGACCGTCCAACAACCGACGGCTCATGCTTCGGCCGCTACCCGGGAGGAAACGCGCATGCCGTATCAGGTGCTGGCCCGCAAATGGCGGCCACAGACATTCGCCGAAGTCGTCGGCCAAGAACATATCAGCCGCACCCTGACCAACGCCATCCGGCAAAACCGGATCGGTCATGCCTACCTGTTCGTCGGCTCCCGAGGGATCGGCAAAACCACCACCGCCCGCATCTTCGCTAAAGCCCTCAATTGCCTCAATAACCAGGACGGCGAACCCTGCTGCAAGTGCGAATGCTGCATCGAAGCAGCCAACGGCGCATCCCTTGACATCATCGAAATCGACGGCGCATCACACAATAAGGTCGAAGACGTTCGCGACATCCGCGAAAATGTCCAGTACGCGCCTTCCCGGGGCAAATACAAAATCTACATCATCGACGAAGTGCACATGCTGACCACGCAGGCATGGAACGCCCTGCTGAAAACACTCGAAGAACCGCCGCCGCATGTGAAATTCCTCTTCGCGACGACCGAACCGCACAAAATTCTGCCGACGATTATCTCCCGCTGCCAGCGCTTCGACCTGAAGCGCATCCCCGTGCCCCTGATTGTCCAGCGCTTGCGCCAAATTGCCGATGGCGAAGGCGTCAAAGTCGAAGACGCCGCCTTGACCGCCATCGCCCGGGCCGCTGAAGGCGGCATGCGGGACGCACAGTCGATTTTTGACCAGATGATCGCGTTCTGCGGCGGCATGACCGCAGAGGAAATGATCCGAGAACAAGACGTGATCGATGTCTTCGGCCTGGCGTCCGGCCAGGAACTGCGAGAAATAGCAGCCGGCCTGTTCACCAATGACCTGAACCGAGCCATGCGTGTATTGCATGTATTGGCGGACGGCGGCCGCGATCTGGAAAGACTGTTCGGCGACTTAATCAACTATGTCCGCAACGTCATGGTCGCCGCCATGTGCAACGACGCGCAGTCGTTTCTTGAGGTCAGCGAAACCGACCTGGCTGACCTGATGAACATCGGACGCGCCCTTGACCCGCAGCTGGCGCAGCGGATTCTGCAAGGACTGGTCGCCCAGGAATGGTCCTTCCGCTCCGCCTTGAACAAACGCATCTACTTCGAGGCTATCCTCGCCCGCGTCATGCTCGACGCACACAGCGTCCAACTGGATGACATCTTCACCCATCTCAATCGCCTTAGCGGCGCCCTGCCCCAAGACGCCATGCCCGCCCCCAGGCCAACCATCGTCATTCCGCCCCAAACCGATGCGGCCACGACGACGCCTGACCGGGATGAGCCGCCGACAGATGCCCAACCGCCGCCAAGCGCACCGCCGCCTAAGACACCGGCGCCGCCAGCGCCAACAGCCCCGACCACTCCACCTGAGCCAACGACGCCAACAGCCCCGGAACCCACCCCGGCAACGCCAGCGACGACCCCACCAACCACGACGCTGCCCGAGCCAGCCGAACCGCAGCCGGCCGAGCCACCCGAACCGCCAGCGGCCGAACCCGCGCCCAAAGTCACGTTGACGACTGCCAACGTCCATGACTTTATGACCCACGCCAGCCAGGACGATACGATCGCTGAATGGGATGACGACGGCGCTGCCGACGACGCCGACGCGCAAGACTTGTCGTCCACCGTGTCCATGAAGTTGAACAGCATCGTGGAGAATCTCAGCCAGGCTCTTGCCAACGCTGGGCATGACAGCCTCGCTGCCATCATCAAAACCATGACCCTCGTCTCCTTCCCTCAGGAAACCATGATCATAACCCTAGGCTATGACATGAACAACCTGCCGGTCAATGATTTGATGACCCTCCAGCGCCAGGACTCCCAGCAGGCTTTGCAAAACGCTGCCCGGCAGCAGTGGCCCAACGCCACCCTGCAAATCGTCGCTAAAGAACCCTCGCCAGAAGAAAATACGCCCGGACGCTACCGGATCGCAACCAGCGAAGAACAAAAACGGCTTGCCGAAAGCCCCTTTGTCCAACGCGTCAACCAACTTTTCGACGCCGTCGTCTTTGAGGCCAGAATCAAAATCTGACCGCTGCCCCACTGAAACTTCACCACTGCCATGAGCAAGCCAGGCCAATATCCAGAGGCGCTCCAACATATCATCGCCTGCTTCAGCCGCCTGCCCGGCATCGGCCGCCGAACCGCGGAACGGCTCGCCATGGCCATCATGAGCTGGCCAGAGGAACACCTCACCGATTTCGGAACCGCCCTCTGTGAACTGCGACAACGCGTCCACCCCTGCGCCATCTGCGGCAACTTCACCGAAGAACAGACCTGTTCCATCTGTCAAGATGAAACCCGGCAGCGCGGCCTGCTCTGCGTTGTCGAACATGCATCGCAAGTCTTGACCATCGAAAACTCCGCCTGCTTCCACGGACTCTACCACGTCCTCGGCGGCAAACTCTCCCCGCTCAGCGGCAAAGGCCCAGATGATATCCGGCTGGCTGAGTTGCAAGAACGCCTGCGGCAACAACCCATCACCGAATTGATCATCGCCACCAGCCCCGACGTCGAAGGCGAAGCCACCGCGCATTTCATCGCTAATATGCTAGCAGGCCTGCCTATCACTATCTCCCGCATCGCCGCCGGAGTCCCCGTGGGCAGTGACTTGAATTTCGCTGATGCCGCCACCCTCGCCATGGCCCTCCAGGGACGACGCCAGATCGACTAATACAACCGCAGACTATTGGCGTCCCCCAAGGCGCGCAGAGCCGCGACCCCAGGGCAATCAGCCGCAGTGCAACAAAGACCACACAGGAACTGTCAAACTCGACTGAGCAATCGAAAATCAACAGACCAGGCCGCCAATCCACATGCAACCTCATCCGTTATAGCAATGTCCCATGCAGAAATATAGCAATGTCCCATGCCAAAAGTTTCATATATTCCGTGGCTAAAAGTTAGGTTAAGGACGCTAGCCCGCCATAAGCCTTTCAGTACATTTTGCCATGGGAATGACATAATCTTCTCTGTAACGACAAGCAAATTACTGCTCATGGCGTAAATTACTTTCCGCGTTTTCTTTATTTTCGCCGACCGACCTTTCAAACCTGGAACGAGCAAGGATACTGTATGAAACTTTACATTGTGAAAGGCGAAAATCCCGGTCGTGAATTGGTGGTTGACAAGTCCGAATTCACGATTGGCCGCGAGGTCGATAACGACTTCGTCATCAGCGAAGTCGGCGTATCGCGACGGCATTGCCGCCTGTCCCTGGTCGGCGGCGAATGGCTGATCGAAGACTGCCACAGCGTCAACGGCATCCTCGTCAACGGCCAAAAAGTCGATGGCGGCATCATCCTGCGGCCGAACGACAAAATCACCGTGTTCAGCCACGTGTTCCGATTTCTGCCTGGCGACGATGCCCGCGCCGCAGACCCGCGCCGCTCGGCAACCAGGTCCTTTGCCCTGGGAACGTCTCCCGAAGTCAACGGACAGACCACGGCCAGCATCATCAAACCAAACGACACCAGCGCCAGAGAGGCCGAAAAAGCAGCCAGCCGGACAACATCTATCGGCGCCGCCGCTGTCGTCAAGCTGATAGTGCTGGCAATCATCCTGGTCGCCGCCGCATACCTGATCTATAAATTGCGGCAGACCGATGACCAACTGCCGGCTGACCCTGAAACAACAGTCGCCAGCCAGGAGACGACCACCCCTGACGCAGGCGCCAAAACGGCCCTGCTGCCGGAAACTGCTGTCACCGGACTGGCTGCTAAGCCAATCCAAAACAACGGCGAGGACATCCCAGCCGTCAACACGCCCGCCGATGCTGCGGCTGAAACCAAAGCCCCGGCAACCGCCCCCTCGATGTTCGCTGAACCCCAGCCCAGGAAGCCAACGACTTCCACCATCGTCGTGCGCAGTGAACCGCCAGGCGCTGAAGTCTTTGTGGACAAAACTTCGTACGGCGTCGCCCCGGCCGTGGTGCCAAACCTGACGCCAGGGCGCCATCTGGTCGAACTGCAACTGGACGGGTACGAGGATGTCAGCCACCAAATTCAACTTCCTGAAGACAACACCAACAAGCCGTTCGCCATGCATCTGCGCGCCGGCGTCGTGCTGCTGACCAGCAACCCGGCTGGCGCAAGCGTCTGGCATGGACGCCAACTCTACGGCGTCACCCCGTTCCTGCTTAAAAATCTACCCGAAGGACAATACGACTTTTCCCTGCACGGCCCTGGCTGTGAACCATACAAGGTAACAGCCACGGTCAGCCGCGCCAAAGGCGAAGTCATCACCGCCGACCTGAAATCAACCTTGGGAAGCATCGCTGTAACTAGCCGCCCGCCCGGCTGCCGAGTCTACTTGGATGGCATTTTCAAAGGCGTTACCTCGGCCGACACGGGCGAATTGCTGCTG